>JBBIVG010000070.1:0-12414 GCA_037439865.1 Nevskiaceae bacterium | reverse complement strand
TCGTGCCGCCCCGCCAGGCTCGCACGATTTCCGGGCCCAGGAAAAGGATGCTCAGCGCGATCGCTGCGTTCAGTGGCGGTATCGGGGCGCTCGCGTATCCCAGCGTGGCGATGGCCAGCGTGATGCTGTGAGCGACCGTGAAGGACGTGACGGTCTTCACCAGCATCCACCTGTCGCTCACGATGAGCAGGAGACCCAGGACGAACAGCAGGTGATCGACGCCCAGCAGGATGTGCTGGATGCCGAGCGTGAAGTACGTCTTCGCCACCTGCAGGCTGTCCGGTGCGGCGGTGACCTCGAACGACGGTTGCCCAGGCGTGAGCCGGACCGTCTGCGTCGTGCCGTCGAGCCGCTCGATGCGTGCGAGCACGTCGGTTCGCGTGGCGCTCAGGCCGTCGATCGTGATCGTCTTGCCGACGAGCCCGCCGGGGCATTTTGCATGCCAGCGTTCGACGAACGCGCCGCCCGCAAAGGTCCCCTGCGTCGGCTTGCCGGTGCAATCGGCGGGCAGGCGCGCGTACAGGCTCAGCCGGTACTCGCCGTTGGCGGGCACCTTCCAGACGACGTCGTACTGTCCCGCGGCAGTCTCCTGCACCTGCAGGTACCCGGGACGCACCTCGTGGGCCTGCGCCGGCGCTGCGAGCACGGCGAGACCGAACCCGAGCAGCCAGGCGAGCCGACGGATCACGGGGTTCCGCCGCCGGCCCGAGCCGCCGGAGCCGAACCGTAGAGCCCGGCGGCCGGGCCTTCCACCCGGACGTCGTATTTCGAACGCAGCTTCGCGAGCAGTTCTGCCGTCACCGCGCGACGCTGGTCCGACTCCCACTCGCGCTGTACGAGCGGCCGGATTTCCGTGAGCGTCGGCATCGTCCCGGGGTCCCGACGGTCCACCCGGACGAGGTGCACGCCGAATCCGGATCGCACCGGGCCGCTCCATTGCCCGACGGGCGCGCGCTCGACGGCGTCCGCGAACTCGCTGCCAAAACTGTTGGCGATCTCCTGCGGGGAGGCCGACTCCATTGACGGCGGAAGCAGTGTCGGGTCGCCGGCTTCGATCGGGTTCGCCGGCCCCCGGCCGGCGTCGAGCTGCGCGAGCAGCTTTTCCGCATCGCGCACGGCCGCGTCGCCCCGGCGGTCCGTGCTGAAGAACACCTGCTGGAACGTGAGCCGGGGCGGTTGCAGGAACTTTTCGGCGTGCTGCTCAAGGTACGCCTGCAGTACGGCGTCCGTCGGCTGGGCCGCCGCCGTGACGTCCTCGGAGATGAACTCCATCTTCTGCCGCAGCCGGCGGCGGATGACGATGTCGTCGCGGTCGAGGCCCATCGCGATCGCCTCGCGGTAATACACCTCCTCGGCCACGTAGTCGTCGATCAGTCCCTTCAGCTCCTGGGCGGTCGGCGGGCGCATCCAGGTCTTCGCAAAGTTCTCCGCGAGCGCCTCGACCTGTGACTCGCTCACGACGATCTCGCGCGGCGCGCCGGCGTTGCCGGGGTTCAGGTAGTGATACAGGGCGAAGAGTGCCGCGCCGATCAGGAGGAAGTGCAGCAGCGGCTCGCGCAGCCACGCGGCAAGGGCGGAACGGGTCGTCATGTCGGCGCGTGTCGGTCGGCTCCAGGGGCCAGGGCCCGGGCGCGCCACTCTACAGAAAGTCAGGGACCTCGCGGAACGGCAATTGCTGCCGTCCCGCGATAGGCCCGTCTATCACTGCCCGCCTACGGCGTGTACCAGATCGGCGAGGTGTAGGCGCGCTCCGTGACCGTCATCGCCGTCCCCGGGAGCGGCTGCACGCCGAAGCGCCTGGCGTCGTAGGCCGTCCAGCGCGGGGTCGGGATCTCGATGACACGCACGTAGTAGAAGGCGCGCTGCTTCGCGTCGAATGCGGGGTCCTTCCATGCCGTGATCAACTCGGGCGCGCCGATGGAGTTGGTGTAGGAAGCATTCGCCACGTCCACGGTGGTACCGACCGACGGCACCTTGCCATCCTTGCCCGGCTTGCGGTTGCCGCTCCAGGCGACGTCGTAGACCTGCTCGCGCGTCTCGCCCCTGGCGTCAAGCCAGCCCTTGACGATCTGGACCCGGTCGAGGTTCGCGCCGATGGGGTCTTTCATGGCCGCGACGAGGAACGTCGGCGCCTTGCCGGCGGGCGCCTTGCTCAGGTCGCCTCCCATGGGCACGCCCTTCGTGTAGCCGGTCAGGGCGAGGCCGGGCTTCAAGGCATCGCCCCTGTCGAAGTCCCAGCCGCCGAAGAAGCGCACCACCATGCGCGGCCCGGTCGTGGCGTACGTCTCCTTGCGCTGCATCGCGTCCCAGAGCGCCTCGCGGGTGTTCTCGGTCGCCCAGACGGCGGCGTAACCGGACGAGCTCACCTGCCAGTCCATCACCTTGATCTGGGTCTTCGGGTTGTCGACGAACGCCGCCAGCATGCGGTGCGGGCCCGGCTCCTGCGGCGTGGTCTTGCCAAAGAAGTTGTTCTCCTCCATCGCCGTGAGGCCGGTGTGGGCGTCGGAGCTGCCGATCATGCCGAACTTGTACGGGTTGGTGCCGAACTCGCTCTCTAGCTTCAGCCCGTTGCGCAAAGCCATGCGCGCGTACTCATACTGCAGCATGTCCTTCGACTTCGGCACGCTCGCGTCGAGGTTGCCGAAGTCCCAGCGCTCGAAGTTCGCGAACTCATCGTTGGGCGAGAGGAACGGGTGCGTCTCCCCGTCGCCCTTGGTCTGGGTCGCCTCGTACAGCCGCTCCCATTTCGCGCGCGTCTCCACGTACTCGCGGTCGAACGGCTTGCCGGTGAACGACTCGACCATCGTGAACATGCGGCCGTTCGAGAGGTTGCCGTTGTGGGCGATCGCGAGCACCTGGCCGCCTGTCTTCTGCTCGTAGGCGGCCATCCACTTCCAGAGATCCTGTGGCTTGTCGCTGCCGGCGGGCGGGTACACGGTGTACGGCTCGACCTGGCTCGCCTTGTCGCCGTTGTCGCGGAAGATGACGTTGCGGTGCAGGTTGTTGCCGCCGGTGTTCGAGGTCCACTCGTAGCCGATGAACGCCGTGAACGCGCCGGGCTGGTTGTACTGCTCGGCGGCCGCGATGGTTTCCATCCAGGCGCCGTGGTAACCGGGCGTCCCCGGCGCGTACATCAGCGCCTTCGGGAACGTTCCCTGCGAGAACATGCGGATGATCTCCATCGCCACCTGGGTGCCCTGTCCCGCCAGGATCATGTCGTGCCACTTCCTGCCCGTGGGGTCCGCCATGACGTCGGGCTTGCCGCCAAACAGGTCGGGAAAGAAGCCCATGTTGTCCGAATGGTCGGCGACGACGAGGAAGTCGAGCGGACGAGACAGGCGCGCGGGCTGTCCACTGGACGCCGTCACTACTTCACCCCGCGCGAAGCGATAGGCATCGCGCGGCGTGAGGCGCGCTCCGAATGCTCCGGCGTCCATCGAAAACGCGGTGTGCAGGTGGGTGTCGCCGAAATACGGCCGCGTCGGGTAGGCGTGCCCGACGTAGGGTGAATACGGAACCTTCGACGACTGCTCCGGTGCGGCCGTGTTGCTGGTCGTCGGCTCGTAGGCGTGCGACGGCAAACCGATACAGGCACCGAACGCGAGGCCCACGACGACGGCAAGGACTCGATGGGTCATGGTTCCCCCTGGCGACGAAAGGCTGCAAGGCTACTCCATAAGCTGTGATGGTTGCGCCACCACCGATCGGGGGGGCTGGCGCCCCTCGGCCACGACGGAAGATCGCAGATACATTAGGTATTTGTCGCGGCCGCCGGCCGGGACTGCGGCGAGTCGCTTCGTATAGATTGCCGCACAGGAATCTTCCCGCAACCGCGGCCTGCGATGAGGATCGATCGCTACGTCCACGACGAGCGCCTGACCTGGGGCGCGGCGGGCGTCCTGTTGGTCGTCACTGCGATTCACCTGACCGGCATCGGCGCCCTGTTCGTCACGCAACCGAAGCGCGAGGCCTCCGCTGCCCTGCCGCCCGTGTTCCAGGTGAGCCTCGAGCGCCTGCCCCCGCCCAAGCTGCCGCCCACGCTCGAGCCCGAGCGTCCGCCCGAACCGGCCGACGTCCAGGAGACGCCCGAGGGGCCGCCCAGGAAGACCCGTCCCGTACCGATCCTCGTGGATACGCCCGTCGAGCACCCGGTTCCCCCGGATACGCAGGTCAAGCAGTACGAGATGGGCGACGAGAAGCTCGAAGGCGAACCCGGTCCACCGAGCCCGCCGGGGGCCGTGGTCGGTGGCACGGGCGAGGCCCTGGCCCTGCCGACGCACCAGGGCATGCCCGTCATCGCCAAGGTCCAGCTCGTCCGCATGAAGCCCCCCGTGTACCCGCCGCGCTGCCTGCGCATGGGCATCGAGGGAGTCGTGAAGGTGCGCGTACTGGTCGGCGAGGACGGCGTGCCGCAGGAAGTGACGCTTGCCAAGTCGAGCGGCGATTCGTCGCTCGACGAATCCGCCATGGAGGCGGTCAAGGACTGGATCTTCAAGCCGGCCACGCGCGACGGCATGCCGATCCGGGCGTGGGCCATCGTGCCTATCGAATTCAAGCTGATTGACTGAGGGTCGAGGAGCCAGACATGCATCCGACCGAAGCCCTGACCACGATGAGTTTCGCGAATTTCCTGCGGCAGACGGACGCCGTCGGGATGTTCGTGTTCGTCCTCCTCGTGCTGATGTCGATCGTCTCCTGGTATTTCATGATCATCAAGTTCATCCGGGTGGTGCGCATCCGCACCCGTTCGAACCACGTCGTCACGGCGTTCTGGAAGACGCCGACCGACCAGGCGATCGGCTACCTCGAGAACCAGCCCGACTGGGAGCCGTTCTCGAAGATCGCGCTCGACGCCGAGTTCGCGATGCAGCACCACGACCAGCTGACCGAGGATCGGCTGGCCGGCACGCTCCACCGAGCCGACTTCCTCGACCGCGCGCTGCGGGCGTCGATCAACCGCGAGATGGAGCGGCTCGAGACCGGCCTCACCTTCCTCGCGACCGTCGGCAGCACCGCGCCGTTCGTCGGTCTCTTCGGCACCGTCTGGGGCATCTTCCACGCGCTCGTGCGCATCGGCGCGACGGGCGAGACCTCGCTCGACCAGGTGGCCGGGCCGGTCGGCGAAGCGCTGATCATGACGGCCCTCGGCCTCGCGGTCGCCGTGCCCGCAGTGCTCGGCTACAACCTGCTCGTGCGGAACAACCGGGTGATCATCGCGAGCTTCCATGCCTTCGCGGAGGACCTGCTGGCGTACCTGACGACGGGCGCGCGCGTCCCGTCGTCGATGGACCACCACCGGGCGCACGCGAAGAAGGCAGCCTGAGGGCCCACGGAGCAAGCCATGGCATTCAGCGGACTCGGTGGCGGCGGACAGCCCCACACCACGCCGATGGCGGAGATCAACACGACGCCGCTCGTGGACGTCATGCTGGTGCTGCTCATCATCTTCATGATCACGGCGCCGCTGCTCGCGCACAAGATCAAGATCGACCTGCCGCAGGCCTCGACGATCCCGCTCGAGGAAAAGCCCGACACGATCGTGATCGCACTGCTGCCGGACGGGACGATGTTCCTGAACGACGTGCGCATGGACCGGGAGACGATGGTGCGGCGGCTCGCCTCCGAGGCGCAGCGCAAGCCACAGCCCGAGCTGCACCTGCACGTGGATCGCACGACCCAGTTCCAGGTGCTCGCAAGCATCATGGCCGATGCCCAGAACGCGGGCATGGTCAAGGTGGGCATCGCGACGGAGCCGCTCAAGAACGTCGAGCAGAAATAGGCGCGGGAGGGTCCCATGCCCCTGACCGTCACGCTCGAAATCTCGGATGCCGAGCTGGAACACTTTCGCTCGGTCCTGCTCACGGCGCGCGAACGGGCTGCCCGGAAATCGTCGCAGGAGATCGCAGCGGCGGCCCGTGCGGCGGTCGACCGGCTGCGGGAGGCCGCACCGTCTCCCTTCGTGGAGAAGCGCCTCCACAAGGTCTCCGCGCTCATCGGCATGCTGGAGGACCCGGAGTGGCAGCTCCCGGAGCCCGAACGCCGCCGGGTGCTCGACGGCCTCGCTTACGTCGCCGAAGTGCACGACCTCGTGCCCGACAACATTCCCGTGCTGGGACTGGTGGACGACGCGATCATGCTCGAACTCGTGCTGCGCGAACTGCAGCACGAGCTCGAAGGCTACGAGGAATTCGACGAGTTCCGCCGTCACGAGCTCGCGAAACCCGGCGCCCAACACTACCCAGCCGTCTCACGCGAGGACTGGCTCGAATCGAAGCGACGAGCGCTGCACGACCGCATCCGCGAGCGACGGGAGCGTGACCTCGCGGAGCGCGGCGGCGACTTCCCGCTGATCACTCACTTCTGATGGCTGGGCAGAGCCGCAGAGAGTTCCTGCAGTGCCTCGGCCGCGTCTCGGCCGGCGCCGCCCTGCTGTGCGCAGTGCCTGCGCCGCTGCTGGCTTCAGGGCCCGGACCCAGGGTGATCGTCATCGGCGCAGGGCTGGCGGGCCTGCGCTGCGCGATCCTTCTGGAAGACCAGGGCTGCCAGGTCACGTTGATCGAGGGACAGTCGCGCATCGGCGGACGCCTCGAGACGCTCGCACACGTCCCCGGGCGGCCGGAGGCCGGCGGCTCCGTCCTGGGCCGATCCTACGCGCGCATGCGCGCGATGGCCGAGCGCTGCGGCGCCGAACTCGCCACGCCCGCGATGGGCCACGGACCGAAGACCGGTCCATGCAAGTCATGCCACGCGCAAGGCAAAGTGCCAGACCGACGCGGCGGCCCCGGCGCGCTGATCTCGTGGCGGGGCAAGCAGGTCCTGGAGGGCGACTGGATCGACGCCGTCCCGGGACTCTCGGAACGCGAGCGCGGCGTCGCCCCCGACCGGCTGCTGGCCAGCTACCTGCAGACGGCGAATCCGCTGCCTGACGCAGACGCCTGGACGCGCCCCGAGTTCGCGAAATTCGACGACGCCACCCTCGAAGCGTACGTCCTGGGCCTCGGTGCGACGCAGACGGGACTGCAGATCATGGACGTTGCACCCAATTGCCCGGGCCTCGCGACGGCATCGTCGCTGTGGGCGCTGCGCGACGCGCAGCGCCGCGCGGCCGCAGCTGGCGGGCTGCCGCTCGAGTTCGTCGGCGGTTCCACGGCATTCGTCGAGAAGCTCGCCGGCCTGCTCAGGCAGCGTCCGATGACCGGCAAGGTCGTGACCGCCATCGGCAGCGGACCCGACCGCATCGTCGTCCGTTGCGCCGACGGCAGTTCCTACGACGCGGACTATGCGATCAGCACGCTGCCGCTGCCCGTCCTCGCCCGGCTTCGGCTCGACCCGGCGCCGCCGGACTCGCAGGCCGCCGCTTTCCGGGAGATCGGCTACACACCCATTACCCGCGTGTACTTCGCGGTGCGAGGGCCGTTCTGGGAGCAAGACGGGCTGCCGGTCACGATGTGGACCGACACCGCGATCGAGCGCATCTTCCCGCTGCGGGACGATTCGGGCGCCGTCGTCGCGCTGGTGAGTCACGCCGACGGGCCCGGCGCCGAGGCGCTCGACGCCCTGAGCGAGCGCCGGAGATATCGATACGCGGAACAGGAACTCGCCCGGCTCAGGCCCGCAACGAAGGGTGCCGTGGAGGCGGTCGCGACGACGTCCTGGGCCACGGATCGCTTTGCGGGCGGCGCTTATCCGTATTACGCGCCCGGCCAGATCGGCCGCCTGCGTCCTGCGGTGGCCCTGCCGCTCGGTCGGCTGCACTTCGCGGGCGAGCACACCGCCGTGACGGGGCCAGGCATGGAAGGCGCGGCGGAGTCCGCCGACCGGGCCGTTGGCGAAGTGCTCGCGCGGATTGGCAGCGTGCAGACGTCAGGCTGACCCGGCTCGCGTCCCGGCGCGCGACTTCCTTGAGCGACCGCGCTGCAGCCGGCGCGACTGAGCCTGCAGCGCCACAAAAGCGTCCTTCGTGAAATCAGCGAGCAGGCCGGCGTCCGGAAGCGCGGAAGCGTTCGCCGTGAAGCCGATGACGACCTGCCCGGCATAGGACATCAGCGTGATGTTGAGCCCCATGCCGGAGATAAGCGTGGACACCGGGCAAAGTGCCTCGAGTCGCGCGCCGCCGAGATACAGCGACTCCTCCGGACCGCGCACGTTCGAGATGAGCACGTTCGAGCCGAGCAGGAAGTCCGACGATTGCCTAGGTACCAGCGCGAGCGTCTCCCCCACCGCAAACGTGAGGACCGAGTACGCGTAGGCGGCATCCCTGGGTAGCGAACGGATGCGTTCCTTCGCCTCCTTCGTGTTCGCCATGACCTCGCGCATGCGCTGACCGATCGTGGCACCCGGCGCGCCGAGCGGAGTCCAGAAAATCGAGACCTGGGTGGACGCGAGCTTGGCGTCCCGCTCCTGCAGCGACACCGGGCAGATCGCCACCAGCGCGCGCGGCGGAACCCGGTCCTGCTGCGCCAGATAGCGGTGCATCGCGGCGTCGAGCACGCAGAGTGCGACGTCGTTCAGCGTGGCGCCCCAGGCATGGGCGATCGCCATCATCGAATCGAGCGGGAGCATCAGGTGCGTGATGGTCCGCGCGTTGTGGATCGGCTCGTTCATCGGGGTCAGCGGGGCAGTGAACGCCCTCGAACGGCCGCCGCCGACTCCGCTCAAGCCGCCGAAGGTTTCTTCCGCGAGGCGCAGCGCGCCCAGCCCGACGGCGACCGCCTTGCCCGTGAGATCCGCGACCTGGTCCTCGGCCCTCGCCAGCGCTGAGTCCTTCCTCCGCTTCTTCGGCGCCGGCAGCCGCGTCGCGAGCACGCTTCGCACGCGACGGTCGCGCGCCGAACGCGACAGTGCGCGCTGCACGAGTTCGATGCCCGACTCACCGTCGATCAGCGCGTGATGGACCTTGATGAAGACCGCGAACCGGTCGCGCTCGAGCCCGTCGATGACGAACACCTTCCAGCCTGGACGGCTGCGCTCGAACATCGGCGCGTGCAGCTCCGCCACGAGCTGGTGAAGCTGCGCATCGGTGCCCGGCGCGGGCAGCGCCATGTGCTGCACGTGCCATTCCATGTCCAGATCCTCGACCTCCTGCCACTCCGGCAGCCCGCCCGTGCGCAACAGCGGTATGCGGTTGAACGGGGCCACCGGTCGTGTCTGGCGGTAGGCATCGAGAATCCTGCGGACGGCGTCCTCGCCGCGGCGCTGCGGCTTCTCGAAGAGCAGCACCGCGCCGACGTGCCGCGGGTTGTCCTGCGTCTCCGTGAGGAAGAACATCAGGTCCAGCATGGGAATCGGGACGGCCATCGAACGTCTCCCCGTCAGGCGGCCTCGCGGCCCGTCTTGAATTTCTTCAGCCGGTAGTGGGCCTCGCGTTCGCGCTCGCCCAGGAACTGCACGATGCTGCGGATCTCGGTTCGCAGCCGCGGCAGCACCCGTTCCTCGAGCACGCGGGTCCTGCGCGTGACGCGCAATATCTCCTCGCCGAGCATCTTGAGCTTGCTCTCGAACGCCGCGACCTCGAGCATCGCCTCGACGACGCTCTCGAACCCATGGATCGACTCCTCGAGGTGTGGCGTGGTCATGGTGTAATCGTAGCCCCGCTCGTCGGGCGACCGCACGAAGGGGCCGTACGCCGTGAGTTCGCGGTAGCGCACGCCGAGTGCGTTGCGCTCCGTGACCTCCACGCCGACCTCGCGCCCGGAGACCGCGGCCAGCGACTCGACCCAGCCAGCGCCTTCGTGTCCCTCGCTCAGGTGCAGTTCGCCGAGCGCGCGTCCGTAGTCGCTGCGGATCGAGTGGCGGGAGCGCACGTACGGCCGCACCGAGTCGAGGAACGCGCGGATCAGCGCCTGTCGCCGCGCCTTCAGGATCGCGACGCTGTTCGCGACGGAAGCCGCCTTTTCCTCGAGCTGCAGCAGTTCGGTGCGCGTCGGGTGGATCATTCGAGCAGTCCGAATTTCCCGAGCAGGGCCCGGCTCAGGTCGAGGGTCTCGAAGATGCTGCGCCGCGCCGCGCCCTGGTGCACGATCTCGCGCTCGAAGGCGTCGGCGAAGTCGAGCATGCGCCGGTCCGCCTCGCTCATGCCGTCGCGCCCGACGATCGCCTCGAGCCGCCGCAGGTCCCGCCCGGTCGCGTAGTGCATGTAGAGCGCGTTGGCCGTCTCGCGGTGGTCTTCGCGGGTGTGGCCCTTGCCGATGCCGCGTTGCATGAGCCGCGACAGGCTCGGCAGCACGTCCACCGGCGGAAAGATGCCGCGCTGGTGCAGTTCGCGGCTCAGCACGATCTGGCCCTCGGTGATGTAGCCGGTGAGGTCCGGTATCGGGTGCGTGATGTCGTCTTCCGGCATGGTGACGACCGGCAGCAGGGTCACCGAACCGGCCTGCTGCTTGATGCGACCGGCCCGCTCGTAGAGCGACGCCAGGTCGGAATACAGGTAGCCCGGGTAGCCGCGCCGGCCGGGCAGTTCCTCGCGGGCCGTGGAGACCTCGCGCAACGCGTCGCAGTAGTTCGTCATGTCCGTGACGACGACGAGCACGTCCCGGCCGTGCTCGAACGCGAGGTACTCGGCGGCCGTGAGCCCGAAACGCGGCGCGAGCAGCCGCTCGACGACCGGATCCTTGGCGAGGTTGATGAAGGCGACGAAGTCGCCGCGGACGCGCTCGAGCGTCTGCCGGTAGAACGCGTACTCGTGGTACGCGAGCCCGAGGGCCACGAAGACGACGACCGAGCCGGCCGCCGGACCCGCCGCCGCGCGTTCTCCTGCGCGAGCGTGCTCGAGGATGCGTGCCGCGATCTCGCGCGACGGGAGTCCCGCGCAGGAGAAGATCGGCAGCTTCTGGCCCTTGACCAGCGTGTTGAGGCCGTCGATGCACGACAGGCCGGTCTCGATCATCTGCTGCGGCCGCTCGCGCGCGACGGGATTCATCGGGAAGCCCGCCACCGGCGCCCACCGGTCGGGCACGAACATCGGCAGGTCGTCGAGCGGCTGGAACGAGCCGCCGAAGGTGCGGTTCAGCATCGCGAGCGACAGGGGCGCGCGCTTGACGGCGTCGGTGAATATCACCCGCGTGTGGTCCATGTCGAGGCCGCGGCTGTCGCCGATGACCTGGATCAGCACGGTCTCTCGCTCGATGCGCAGCACCTCGCCCTCGGCCTCGCGGCCGTCCGGGAACAGGATGCGCACGGCCTCGCCCATGCGCGCATCGAGCACTTTCTCGACGAACAGCAGCGGCCCCTGGATGCTGCGGAGCGTCGAGTAGCTGTGACGGCTGAGGCGCATGACGTGAGGCACGGGCGCTCAGGCGCGCCCTCCGAGCACTTCGGACAGGCTCTCGCCCTTCTCGAGCCGCGCGCTGGCCGCATCGTGCTGCTCGAGCAGCTGCCGGACCTTCGCGCAGGTCTGCTCCGGCGTCGAGAACGCGTCATCCGTGTAGGCGTTCTGCGCAAGGAACCGGCGGCGGATGCCCTCGGTGGTATGCATGAGCAGGCGATCGCCGTCCTGCAGGCCCTCCGTGCCCACGATTTCCGCGACTTCGCGCAGGCTCTCCTCGCGCTGCAGCAATTCCCGTGTCCGCTGCCGGAGCGCTCCCCACTCGGGCGAGACGAGCCTGTCCAGGTGGGCCGCGACATCCGACTCGTACAGCGAGAAGCTCTGGAACCAGTTGATCGCCGGGAAGTGGCGCCGGTGCGCGAGCGACGTGTCGAGCATGAAGAACGCCCCGGTGTTGCGCAGGCACGCCTGCGTCACCGGCTCCGTGAAATCGCCACCCGGCGGCGAGATCGACAGCAGCACGGTGAGCGAACCGACCTGGCCGCCGATCGTCTCGACGACTCCGGCCCGCGCGAAGAACTCCGCCATCCTCGAACCGAGGTAGGTCGGATAGCCTTCCTCGCCCGGCATCTCCTCGAGCGCCGAGGAAATCTCGCGCAGGGCCTCGGCCCACCGCGACAGGCTGTCGGCCAGCAGCAGCACGTTGTAGCCGAGGTCGCGGTAGTACTCCGCCATGGTGACCGCCGTGTAGATCGACGCCTCGCGCGCGGCGACCGGCATGTTCGACGTATTCACGACCACGATCGTCCGGTTCATCAGCGGGCGCTTGCTCCAGGGGTCGGCCAGCACCGAGAAGTCGTCGAGCATCTCCGCCATCTCGTTGCCGCGCTCGCCGCAGCCCACGTAGACGACGATGTCCACCTGCGCGAACTTGGCGATCGACTGCTCGAGCAGCGTCTTGCCGGTGCCGAAGCCCCCGGGAAAGATGGCACTGCCGCCGCGCGCCAGCGGGAACAGGAAATCGATGCAGCGCTGCCCGGTGACGAGCGGTTCGAAGGTCGAGAGCTTGCGCCGGTACGGGCGCGGCAGCCGGACCGGCCACTTGTGCATCGGCTTGAGATCATCTGCGTTAACCGGAACGAACTGCGGCT
>JBBIVG010000069.1:0-12427 GCA_037439865.1 Nevskiaceae bacterium | reverse complement strand
ATGGCCATGAAGAGATCAGTGCACGTTGGTTGCCGGGGCTCTCGTGGATATTCGAGAAGCTCTTCATGGAGCGAGAGTTCCGGCGCATCTGGGCATTGGGATGGCGTCGACTCCGCGATCGGGACGGACGGGCCGCACGGTGAGATCTGCGACCGAGGCTACGGTTGCCACGCCGGCACGAGACCGTACCGCGCCATGACTGCAAGCAGCTTCGTCTTGTCGGGCGGCCCACCCGCGTTTATGACTTCGCCGACGTCGCGGAAGTACTGTGCACCGATGTCCGGTGTGAGGACGATGAGAGCGCGTGCGGTCGCCGAGTGAGGATTGCTGAAGCCGTGCACCGAGCCCTTCGGCGTGTGCATCCAGTCACCGGGCGCCAGGTCGCGCACTTCGCCGTCCACCGAGTAGCGCAGCGTGCCTTGCAGGACGTAGACACATTCCTCGTTGAAGGTGTGGCTGTGCGGTGGCGGGACGTTCGACCCGGCTGGCACCGTGAGTTCGAACATTCCCAGCCCGCCCGCCGCGGCCCCGTCGATGAGGTAACGGATCTCGAGTTGTCCGACCTTGATCGATCCCGACTGCGCCATGTGAGTCTCCGTAAGCGCGCTTCACCTCCAGTTGGACCGCGCTCAGGGTGTCGCGTTCATCGCGTCGAGGCCGAACATCCGCGGTCGGGCGGTCACTGGCTCCCGCCGCCGGGAGCGGCGGGCGGGCCAGCCTCGGCGGTCTGCGCGGGCGCGGCGGGGACCTCCGGTTCCGCGTGGCATCGTTCGCACTGGCCGCGGGCCGCGAACGCGGTCTTCCCGTCGTGGCAGACGAAGCAGTATTGCCTCGTCGTGTGGTCGGCTCTCGTGATCTGCGAACTGCGGCTGACGTCGAAGATGGCCAGGTGACAATTCGAACAGTGCATGCCGGGGCCGGTGTGCTTTGCGCCGGCGAACGTCACCTTGCCCTCGCCCTTGCCGTCGAATTCCACGGTCAGTCCGGGCGGCACGGCCCCGGCACGTCCCACGAGCCCGAGCGTCAGGACGACCAGCGCCCAGGTCATGCCGGCTCGCGTCATGTCCCGCCCTCCGGATGCTGCATCGATGCCGCAGGTCTGCGCGTGGCGGCCGTTCCCAATGCCAGCAGCGCCATGATCACCACGGCCACGACGACGAGCATCCACGTCGGCAGGTAGAACGTCTCGTACACGTTCAGGCCGATCATCTTCAGCAGGTCGCTCAGACGGGCCGGCGCCCCGTGCAGGTGGCCGCCGAGCGTGCCGGTGATCGCAAGCAGCACGGCGCCGAGCGAGCCGAGCAACAGCATGATCACGCGGTTGACCGGGCCGTCCCACACTTCCTCGCCCGCGCGCCAGCGCAGGAACAGCACCGAGCCGAAGAAGAACAGGGACCACGTGGCGGACATCATGTGATTGCGTCCTAGCGGCGTGGCCTGCAGCGTGTCCGGGGGCCACACGAGCTGCCCGAGCACGTAGGCCACGAGCCCGGCGGACTCGCCGACCACGAGGCACGCGATCAGCACGCGATCGAAGGCACGGGCCAGGGGGCGATCGGACAACGACCGGAAAATGATGGCGCCCGCGGCCACGGTCCAGAACGCGACCGGGAAGTGCACCATGATTGCGTGATACGGGCCCATGGGTTCAGTCCTCGCGTCCGCGGATCAATCGGCTCACCGTAAAGACGAAGGTCACGATGACCAACACGCCTGCGACCAGGGTCAGCCACCACTGCAGGCGGATGTCCCGGGCGAACTCCATCTAGACGCCGTACTGCGCGAGTTGCGACTCCTTGTGCCGGTACTTCACCGGCACACCTTTCGCGATGTAGGTGGAGCCGGCGTGGCGCACGCTGCTCAAGTGCGGCCAGCTCACCTGCCCGGGATAGAACAACGTCACTTCACGCACGTCCGCGCGAGACCAGTCCGGCGTGGTTCCGTCGAACCGGGTCGCCACGAGATCCGCCTTGCGCCCGAGGCCGACCTGGAACGGCAGCGACACGTAGTGCCAGCGGCTGGCGCGCGCGTCCCGGTGCACCGCCATCGCGACGCTGTAGACCCCCTGGTCGTGCAGGATCTTGTCGTCGAGCGGGCGGCCGGTGTCGAGCGCGCGCACCAGCGTCACGTTCCAGTATCCGTCGGCCCAGCGACCCCGTCCCTGCACCTGGATATCGGCTCGGGAGTTGCTCGGCTCGTTCAGTACCTGGGCCGGCAGGACGTCACCCTCGCGCCACTGACGCTCCGCGTCGAACGGACGGGCCGTGTCCGCAGTTAGGTAGTAAGGCCCCGTGAGCCCGGCCGGTCCGCCGGTGACGTCCTGCCAGCGCAGCGCCGCGAGACCGGCGCGATCCGGGTCGAACATCCAGCGCGGCTGGTTCCGGTCGGTGTCCCAGTTGCTGACGAACATCGTGTCGCCGCCGTCGTAGAGGCGGAACCGCGCGATGTTCTGGTCGTCGGCGCGGCCGAGCGGATTCGACAACTGTGCGCGCCAGTGCCAGAGGTCGAGGAAGTAGCCCGCCCGGCGCTGCGCATCGAGCGTCGCCGCATCGGCGAGCGAGTACCAGTCGTTGGGATCCTTGCGCGTGGCCGGCAGGTACTTGCGCCGATGCGCGGCGTCGGCACCGGACCCGGTGAAGTCCCGCATGTTTGCGCCGACCGTGATGTAGCCACCGTAGTGCTCGAACTCCGGCACGCTGCCGTCGTCGACCATCATGGTGAGGCGGTCCTCCGCGAGGCCGTTCGGGTCCGAGCCGATCGGCGTGCCGAGACGACGCTCCCACTTGCCGCCCGTGTAGCGCAGCAGGTCGGCTACGACGTGCGGCTGCTGAGCCGGCCATCGGTAGTGGAAGAAGATCTGCCGGTCGTTGTACGCGGCCTGGACCTGGAGCGGCATGGTGAGCTCGCTCGGGATCCAGATGTTGCGCGCAGGGTTGTTGCGCACGACGCCCGTGCCGTGCGTGATGAGCGACAGCAGCAACACCGCCACGAACAAGGCGGCTGCGATGATTAACGAAGTGCGGCGACGACGCACGTTTCACCCCCTTGTTGGCTTCCTTGCGCCCGGCCTTGCCGGTCAATCGATCCTGTCTGTGGCTGTTGCTGGACGCGGTCTAATCAGCGTCCAGCCAAGATGCCGGCCGACACTAGGATCGTGACGGCGCGAGCACCTTGATTCAGGTCAAATCCGCGCGCGGCGACATCACCCTGCATCGCACCAATCTTTCGACGCTCAATCTGGCTAGACTGAGTCGGAGAGGGATCACGGATTGACCGAGCCGCAGGCAGAGCGTGATGGGGAAGGCGCCTGGGCGAAGCTGCACCGACGCAAAGTGGTGCAGTGGGGGGTCGCTTATTCGGCCGCGGCCTGGACGCTGCTCCAGGGTCTCGAATACCTCATCGAGACATTTCACTGGCCCGAGCTGATCCGCCCGTTCGCCACCCTTGCGCTCATCGTCGGTCTCCCGGTTGCGTTGACCCTTGCCTGGTACCACGGCGAGCGCGGGCAGCAACGGCTGAGCGGCATCGAGATCGCACTGCTCTCGGTCATCCTCCTCGTCGGCGGTGGCGTGCTGTGGTTCTACGGGCGGCATCACCAGCCAGCGTCAGCCGCGTCGACGCCGGCGAGCGTCCCGGTCGCGCAGGACGCGCGTATGTCGATCGCGGTACTCCCTTTCGTCAACATGAGCTCCGACCCCGAGCAGGAATACTTCTCCGACGGAGTTTCCGAGCAGGTCCTGGAGCAGCTGTCACGGCTGCCGGACCTCCGCGTCATTGCCCGCACGTCGTCCTTCGCATTCAAGAACAAGGATGCCGACGTCGCGGAGATTTCACGGCGACTCAATGTATCGCACGTGGTGGAGGGCAGCGTGCGAAAGGCGGGAAGTCGGCTGCGGATCACCGCCCAGCTGGTACGGACGCGGGACAGTTCACAGTTGTGGTCCGAGACCTTCGATCGCGAAGCGACCGACGTCTTTGCGATCCAGGACGAAATTGCCAATGCCGTGGTGCGGCGGCTGCAGGTGACCCTGCTCGGCGGGAAGCGCCTGGGGGGAGCACCGAGGACCGACCTCGAGACTTACAACCTCTACCTCCAGGGGCGCTATCTGTATGAGAGGCACGGCCGCGACGACATGGAAGAGGCCGCGGACCTCTACCGGCGCGCAGTGGAACGGGATCCGTCGTATGCACTCGCGTGGGCCGCGCTGGGTGAGGCGGTGTGGGTACTTGCAGCCGAGGGCTATCGGGACGTGAACACGAGCGCGCGGGAAGCCATGGAGGCGACCGGCAACGCCCTGCGTCTCGACCCGCGGCTCGCTCTTGGCCATTCCGTGAAAGGCGACGTGCAGTACACGTACTACTGGGACTGGCCTGCCGCCGACGCGTCGCTCAGGACCGCGCTCGCCAGTGACCCCAATGACGCGGGAGCCAACCTCCGATCAGGGCTGCTCGCTCTGGGCCTCGGTCAACGCGGCGAGGCGATTGCGCGCCTCGAGCGGGCCGTGGAGTTGAGCCCGGTCAGCCCTTCGACGCACATGTGGCTGAGTTACGCCTACCTGATCACGAATCGCCTCGAGGACGCGGAACGGGAAACACGCACGGCCATCGAGTTGTCGCCGGCCATGCCACAGGCTGGGTATCGCCTCGGTTGGGTGCTGCTCGCGCGAGGCCAGGCCGAGGCGGCGCTCGAGGCCATGCAGAAGGAACCCGCCGCGGAATGGCGTCTGATCGGCCTGGCGCTGGCGTATCACGCACTCGGCCGACGGGCCGAGTCGGACGCGGCGCTGGAGGAAGTAAGCAGACGGTATGCAGACAGCTTCGCGTACCAGATCGCCGAGGTGCACGCGTACAGAGGTGAAACGAACGAGGCCATCGCGTGGCTCGAGCGCGCGTACCGTCAGCATGACTCCGGGCTCGCGGTATTCCTCGAGACCGACCCGCTGCTCGAGGGCGTCCGGAACGATCCGCGATACATCGACCTGCTGCGCAGGATGAAGCTTTTGGTCGAGTAGGCGTGCAGGCTGGGGCGGCGCGGCGTTCGCGACCGCAGCCCTGGCGATCGGGCTCGTGCACGTCCGCGAGCTTGAGTTCCCGTCCTCGCACGGTCCATATTTGCGTGCTTCAGTGTTCGAAGGAACCCCGCCATGAATCGCATCATCCGTACGTCGAGTTTCGTGCTCGGACTTGCACTGTCCAGCGTCGCTTTCGGGCAGACGACTCCTGTGCCCGCGCCCGCCAAGCCGCTATCCAGTTCTCTCGGCCTCGTCGTCTATCCGGCGAAAGGGCAGAGTGCGCAGGTGCAGAGCCAGGACGAGGGCGAGTGCTACACCTGGGCCAAGGGACAGACCGGCATCGACCCCATGAATCCGACGCCGCCGCCGGCGCAAGCGGCATCGACCAGCCAGCCAGCGGCGCAGCAACAAGGTGGCCAGCGGCTCCGGGGGGCGGCACGCGGGGCTGCGGCGGGTGCGGTCATCGGCGAAGTCGCGAGCGACGACGCAGGGAAGGGCGCAGCGATCGGCGCAACGGCCGGCGTGCTGAAGGGTGGCGCCGAGAGCCGCAAGCAGAAGGAACAAGCTCAGCAGCAGGCTGCGCAACAGCAGCAGCAGGCCGCCCAGCAGCAACAGGCCGCGGCCCAGCAGCAGAAGGACCAGTTCAACAAGGGCTTCGGAGCCTGCCTCGAGGCGAAGGGCTACACGGTGAAGTGACGCTGACGCGACGAACGGCGCATGTGGGTGCGCCGCAGACCGGCGTTTAGCGAATTCTTAGGATTCGCTGAGGCAACATTTGGGAACGGAGCTCGCGCGACCGCGCCATCCTCTCGTCATGCCCCCGACGCGCCTGGCGACAACATCGCCGCGGCGGCGGGCCAGAAGACCGACGAACGAGAGGAGCCGGAAATGGATCGAGTCCACGCCAGTCTGCAGGTTGTTCCGAAGATGCCGCACATACCGACGCAGCACGACGTGCTCAACGGTGGCGCGCGTGTCCGGTACAACATCTACTCCAATCCGCACAAGGCGTTGCGCCTCGCCTTGGGAGAATTGCTCGTCGCCGCCGGACGCGTCGATCCATGCGACGATGCCGAAGTAGCTGGCCTGGCTGGACAGGTCCGTTCCCTGCTGCTGTTCTGCCGCACGCATCTCGAGAAAGAGGAAGCGTTCGTGCATCCGGCGATGGAGGCACGCCGACCGGGATCGACGGTCGCGACCGACCATGACCACCGCGATCATCTCGCTGCCTTCGAGCAACTCGAGGCGGATGTGCGTGCGCTCGAGGAATCGAGCGCCGAGCGCCGCGACGCTGCAGCGACCGATCTCTATCGGCACCTCGCGCTCTTTGCGGCCGATAATTTCGTGCACATGCACACCGAAGAGACCGACAACAACGATGCGCTGTGGGCCGCGTACGCCGACGACGAATTGCGTGCCCTGGAACAGCGCCTTGTCGCCTCGATTCCTCCGGAGGTACTGCAGATCACCTTGCGCTGGATGATGCCGGCGATGAATCCGTCGGAGCGCGCCGGGCTGCTGCTCGAATTGCGCGAGCGGGTGCCGGCTGCGGCGTTCGCGGCAATCGTTGCCGGTGCGCAGTCGTCCCTGACCGAGCCCGAGCGACGCAAGCTGGCGCTGACCCTGGCCGCGTAGTCCAGCTGGCCGCGTCCCGCGATGCGTCTTGCATGTCCGGCGCGCGGAGGGTAAGTGGGGCCTGCCGGACGCGCGCCCGAGCGTCGAGGGGACTCCCATGCAGCGGAAAGATCAATCGTCGGCTGGCGCCATGTATCACGACGGCAGCCGCGACCTGCAGGACCGATTCGACTCGCGGCGCATCGCGGATCGCCTCGTCGAGGTGTTGCACCGCGTCGCCTTCTCCGACGAGGACCGGGACTTCATCCAAAGCCGGCCGATGTTCTTCCTTGCGACCGCAGACACGCGCGGAGCTCCCGACTGCTCCTACAAGGGCGGCCGGCCGGGCTTCGTGCGTGTCGTTGCGCCGGACGTGCTCGCATTCCCGAGCTACGACGGCAACGGCATGTTCAAGAGCCTCGGCAACGTGCTCGCCAATCCGCGGGTCGGCCTCTTGTTCATCGATTTCGAGAAGCCAAAGCGCCTGCGGGTCAACGGCGTGGCGACGATCGATTTCGCGGATCCGTTGCTCGGGACGTTCGAGGATGCGGACCTGGTCGTGCGCGTGCGGGCCGAGCACATTTTCCCGAACTGCCCGAGATACATTCATCGCATGCCGCTCGAGGAGGTCTCGGTCTACGCGCCCGCGCCCGGCCACGAACCGCCGGTGCCGGCCTGGAAGCAGATGGACGCATTTCGGGATTACCTGCCGGGGAGCCCGGAGTGTCCCTGAGGCCCCTTTCGATACGCGAGGACGACCTCAACGGCGCGCAGACCCGTGACCTGGTCCGGTTGCACCTCGAGGGCATGCACGCGAAATCTCCGCCGGCATGGCTGCATTGAAGGACCTCGGTGCCGACCGGGGCGAGGTGAAGTCGATGCGCACGCATCCGGCCTTCCTGCGCCGCGCGCTGTAGTGGACCGGCGCGGCTCGACTCGCGTCAGGTCACGAGCACGATCTTTCCCTGGATGCCGCCATTCGCGAGCAATTCCTGGGCCTGCCTCGCCTGTTCCAGCGGAATCCGGTGCGCAATCAATGGCTCTATCTTGCGCTGTCGCAGTAGATCGAGCAGGGTCAGCAGGTCCTCACGAAACATGGCCGGCTTCAGCCGCTTCAGCGTCTGGATGCTGTAGGGGACCACCCGCTTGCGGCCCGGAAGCAGCCAGCCGCCCGCGATGTACAACGCGAAGAGGGCCGTCCCGCGGTAGCGCTGACGCCGACCCGGTTGGCCGGACGTCAGACCCTCGCCGCGTATCGACGTGACGAGGCCGTAGCCCACGACCTTTCCCCCGGGACGCAGCGCGTCACGCGACTTCCAGAGATGCGCACCGCCCATGGGATCGAATACCACGTCGACTCCATCGCCCGTGAGTCGTCGCACCTCTGTTACGAAATCCTGCTGCCGGTAATCAATCGGGACGCCGCCCAGTCCGGAAACGGTCGCAGCCCCTCGCGACGAGCAGGTGCCGTACATCTCGAGTCCGACCAGCCGCCCGAGCTGCAGCAGGGCAGTGCCGACGCCGCCCGATGCACCGTGTATCAATGCACGCTGGCCCTTGGTGACTTTCGCGGGACGATGCAGCATCTGGTAGGCCGTGATGTAGTTCAGCACGAGGCTGACTGCCTCGGCGGGATCCAGCCCGTCAGGCACCGCGACGAGTTCGTCTTTCGGCAGGCAGACGAACTCCGCGTAGGCGCCGCTGATCGGCATCGCCGCGACCATCCGGCCGGGCTCGATCCCGCCCACGCCGTCGCCGAGCCGGTCGACGGTGCCCACGAGATCCCAACCCGGCGTGAATGGAACCAGCGGCGTTTCAGGGTGAATGCCCTCACGCGCCATGACATCGGGCAGGGAAACGCCCGCAGCAAGGACTTTGACTCGTACCTCGCCGTGTTGCGGCTCGGGACGCTCTTCTTCGACTACGGTCAGCGCTTCTGGTCCGCCGTAATGCGTGACGACGACGCGTTTGTGTTTCACCGTGCGCTGCCTCGCCGCTGGTACCGGAGCACGCATTGTCTGCGGACGCCTCGCCGCCCACGATCCAAGCCTACCGCGAACGCGCAGGTGACGCGCTGCCGCAGTGCAACACGATCGGCGATCGGATGGGTTCGTGACCCGATACCAAAGTCGCTTGCTAGCGGTGATTTGACGGGCCTAGACTCGATCGGCGCCGACGTCCAAGTCAGGAGGGGTCATGGTCGAAGTCACCAGACGTGAATTCCTCAAGGTCACCGGGATGACGCTGGCGGGCTCCAGCGTCGCCATGCTGGGGTTCGCCCCGGAGACGGCGATCGCCGAGGTCCGCCAGTTCAAGCTGGCCCGCGCGACCGAGACGCGCAACACCTGCCCCTACTGCTCGGTCGCCTGCGGCATCCTCATGTACGGGCTCGGCGACGGCGCGAAGAACGCCAAGTCGTCGATCTTCCACATCGAGGGCGACCCGGATCACCCGGTCAACCGCGGCACGCTCTGCCCGAAGGGCGCGAGCCTGATCGACTTCATCCACAGCGAGGGCCGGCTGCTGTACCCCGAGTACCGCGCGCCGCGCTCGGACAAGTGGCAGCGCATCAGCTGGGAGGAGGCGTACGACAAGATCGCGCGGCTTCTCAAGAAGGACCGCGACGCCAACTTCGTCGCAAAGACGGCGGACGGCCTCACGGTCAACCGCTGGCTCACGACCGGCGTGCTGGCCGCCTCGGCGAGCAGCAACGAAGCCGGTTACATCACGCACAAGGTGGTCCGCAGCCTCGGAATACTGGCGTTCGACAACCAGGCACGTGTCTGACACGGCCCGACGGTGGCAGGTCTTGCCCCGACGTTTGGCCGTGGAGCGATGACGAATCACTGGGTCGACATCAAGAATACCGACCTCGTCCTCATCATGGGTGGCAACGCCGCCGAGTGTCATCCGTGCGGCTACAAGTGGGTCGAGGAAGCGAAGGCGCACAGGAAGGCCAAGCTCATCGTCGTGGACCCGAGGTTCACGCGGTCGGCCGCAATGGCCGACCTGTACATCCCCATCCGGGCGGGCACGGACATCGCCTTCCTCGGCGGTGTCATGAACTACCTGCTCGCGAACGACGCGATTCATCACGACTACGTCGCAAACTACACCGACTTCTCGTTCATCGTCCGTGAGGACTTCTCGTTCAACGAGGGGCTGTTCTCCGGCTACGACGCGACGAAGCACAAGTACGACAAGTCGAGCTGGGACTACGAGAAGGGCGAGGACGGGTTCGTCAAGGCGGATCCGACGCTGCAGCACCCGCGCTGCGTGTACAGGCTGCTGAAGCAGCACTACTCGCGCTACACGCCGGAGCTCGTGGAGAAGATCTGCGGCTCGCCGAAAGACAAGTTCCTCGAGGCCTGCAAGTTGATCGCCGCGACGTCGTCCCCGACGAGCTCGATGACCATCATGTACGCGCTCGGCTGGACGCAGCATTCGATCGGCTCGCAGATCATCCGCACCGGTGCGATGGTGCAGCTGCTGCTCGGCAACATCGGCGTGGCGGGCGGCGGCATGAACGCGCTGCGCGGGCACTCGAACATCCAGGGGCTCACCGACCTCGGACTGATGTCGAACCTGCTCACGGGATACCTGACGCTGCCGAACCAGGCGGAGCAGGACTACGCGACGTATCTCACGCCCCGCGCGCAGAAGCCGTTGCGGCCGAACCAGATGAGCTACTGGCAGAACTACGGCCGCTTCTACGTGAGCCTGATGAAGGCGTGGTGGGGCGATGCCGCCACCGCCGAGAACAGCTGGTGCTACGACTACCTGCCAAAGCTCGACAAGACCTACGACATGCTGCAGGTCTACGAGCTGATGGGCAGCGGCAAGATGAACGGCTACGTCTGCCAGGGGTTCAACCCGATCGCGTCCTCGCCGCACAAGGCGAAGATGACTGCGTCGTTCTCGAAACTGAAGTTCCTGGTCGTGATGGATCCGCTCGCGACCGAGACGGCGGAGTTCTGGAACCACTACGACGAGTACAACGAAGTCGATCCCTCGACGATCGAGACCGAAGTGTTCCGCCTGCCCACCTCCTGCTTTGCGGAAGAGGACGGTGCGCTGGTCAGTTCCGGCCGCTGGTTGCAGTGGCACTGGAAGGGTGCGGAACCGCCCGGCGAGGCCAAGACCGACATCGAGATCATGGCCGAGCTCTTCATCCGGCTGAGGGATCTCTACAAGGCCGAAGGAGGAGCGTTCCCGGACCCGGTCGTCAACCTGGCGTGGCCGTACGCCCGTCCGAAGCATCCGACGGCCGAAGAGCTGGCGAAGGAGTACTCGGGCAAGGCGCTCGCGGACGTGACGGATCCGAAGGACCCGACCAGGGTGATCCGCAAGGCGGGCGAGCAGCTCGCCGGCTTCGGCGAGCTCCGCGACGACGGCTCGACCTCCTGCGGCTGCTGGATCTACAGCGGCGCCTGGTCGGAGGCGGGCAACCTCATGGCCCGTCGCGACAACTCCGACCCGAGCGGCATCGGGCAGACCCGCAACTGGGCGTGGGCGTGGCCGGCCAACCGGCGCGTGCTCTACAACCGCGCGTCCTGCGACGTGAACGGCAAGCCGTTCAATCCGGCGCTCAAGCTCATCTCGTGGAACGGCAAGACGTGGGGCGGGGTGGACGTCCCGGACTTCAAGGTCGACGAGGATCCGGCGGGCGGGATGGGGCCGTTCATCATGACGCCCGAGGGAGTGGCGCGCTTCTTCGCGCGCGGCGGCATGGCGGATGGACCGTTCCCCGAGCACTACGAGCCGTTCGAGACGCCGCTCGGGTACAACCCTCTGTGGGGCAAGGACAAGGGCCAGGTGCAGAATCCTGCCGCGCGCATCTTCGACGACGACCGCAAGGCGCTCGGCCAGGCGGATGCGTTCCCGCACGTGGCTACGACCTACCGGCTCACCGAGCACTTCCATTTCTGGACGAAGCACGTCCGCATCGCCGCGATCCTGCAGCCGCAGCAGTTCGTCGAGATCGGCGAGTCGCTCGCGAAGGAACTCGGCGTCAAGGCGGGCGACGACGTCAAGGTCAGCTCGAAGCGCGGGCAGATCAAGGCGGTCGCCGTCGTGACCAAGCGCATCAAGCCGCTCACGGTCGACGGCAAGACGGTGCACACCGTCGGCGTCCCGATCCACTGGGGCTTCAAGGGGGTGGCCCGCGCGGGATACCTCGCCAACACGCTCACGCCGTTCGTCGGCGATGCCAACACGCAGACGCCTGAGTTCAAGGCGTTCCTGGTCAAGGTCGAGCGGGCGTAGGGGGCGGCCATGGCACTGCAATCACTCGACATACGGCGGCGATCGGCGACCACGACCCCTGCCCCGATGGTCCGGGACGGCGCGACGCCCGACGTCGCCAAGCTGATCGACACCACGAAGTGCATCGGCTGCAAGGCCTGCCAGGCGGCATGCATGGAGTGGAACGACCTGCGGGACGACATCGGCAAGAACACGGGCGTCTACGACAACCCGCTCGATCTCACCGCCCAGTCCTGGACGGTCATGCGCTTCGCGGAGTACGAGAGCGAGAAGGGCGACCTCGAGTGGCTGATCCGCAAGGATGGCTGCATGCACTGCGAGGACCCGGGCTGCCTCAAGGCGTGTCCGGCGCCGGGGGCGATCGTGCAGTACGCGAACGGCATCGTCGATTTCCACGAGGAGAACTGCATCGGCTGCGGCTACTGCATCGCCGGCTGCCCCTTCAACATCCCGCGGATCTCGAAGAAGGACGGCAAGGCCTACAAGTGCACCCTCTGCTCGGACCGGGTGGCGGTGGGCCTGGAGCCGGCCTGCAT
>JBBIVG010000068.1:0-12503 GCA_037439865.1 Nevskiaceae bacterium | reverse complement strand
GCTGGCCGCCGATCATCGCACGCAGGCTCTTCGCGCCGGCCGGGGCCCGGTCGGGAAAGATGCTGCTGTCCCAGAGCACGCCAAGGACGGGCTGCTTCGACGCAGCCGTCGTGAGCAGGCCGAATCCGTCGAGGGGATCTCGGAGCGCGCGATAACCAAAGCCGACCACCGCGATCGGCGAGTATTCGATGCTCGCGAGCCGTCGCGCCAGCTCTGCGTCCACCCCCGCAAGCATCTGCGACGCGGCGTCCGACGTGGAGCAGATCGCGAGGCGCTCCACGTCCGCCACACCCTTCGCCGTGTGCACCAGGAATCGCGAGCCGGCGCGTTCGACCGACTGCACGGGTTCGCCGAAATGCCACTCGGCTTCGATGACCGATGCGAGGTGCCGGATCATCGTGCTGATGCCGGCTTTCGTGCTCGTGAGCACGCCGCCCGGTCCGGCTTCCTTCTTGCGCCTCGCGATCATGCCGCGGAACAGCCCGCCGTGCTCGCGCTCGAGCGCGACGACCAGCGGGAACGCGGCCTTCACGGAGATGCGATCGGGCGTGGACCCGTAGATGCCGGCCGACATGGCATCGAGGAAGACGCTCGTGAACGCGGGCCCGAGCCGCCGGTCGCCGAATTCACGCAGACTCTCGTCCGCATCGTCCCGTTGCGCCGGCACGAGGAACTCGCCCAGCATGCGCAGCTTCTGCGACAGGGTGAGGAGCTTCGTCTTCGCGAAGAGTGGTGGCGACTCGGGCATCCGGTGCAGCCGGTCGGTGTAGATGTAACGCTTGCGCGCGAGGTCGGAGCTCGGCAGCAGCAGGTCGGTGCCGGCGGCGTCCTCGACGAGGCGCAGGCAATCGGGCTTGTTGGTCAGGAATCCGTTGCCGCCCGCCTCGAACCGGAACCCCTGGACTTCCTCGGTGTGGAGCTTGCCGCCGGGGCGCGCCTCCGACTCGAAAATTACGAGCTCCGCGGCCGGCAGGCACCGCTTGAGGTAGAACGCCGTCGCGAGGCCGCTGAGGCCCGCACCCACGATACCGATGCGCATGGCGACAGCTTACGGAATCGAAGGCGATTTCCGCTACGATGAGCCTCATGAACAGCCTTCCGCCCGTCACCCGCGCACTGCTGATCGCCAACGTCGCCATCTTTGGGGTGCAGTTGCTCACGGGCGACCTGCTTGTTGCGGCATTCGCGCTGTGGCCCCCCGCGTCGCCGCAGTACCCGGGCGTGCCGGGCTTCCACGTCTGGCAGCTGCTGACCTACGGCTTCCTCCACGGCAGCCTCACGCACCTGTTCTTCAACATGTTCGCGCTGTACATGTTCGGCCGCGACGTGGAGAACCTGCTCGGCTCGGCGCGCTTCCTCGAGTACTACCTCGTCTGCGTGGTCGGCGCGGCGGTCGCGCAGCTCGTGGTGATGGGCAACATGAGCCTGCCGCCGCTGCCGACTGTGGGCGCCTCGGGCGGGGTGTTCGGACTGCTGCTCGCGTTCGGCATGGCCTACCCGCAGCGGAGGATCCTGCTGCTCTTCCCGCCGATCCCGATGCCCGCGTGGGTGTTCGTCACGCTGTACGGCGCGCTCGAGCTCTATCTCGGCGTCACGGGCTCGGGCCTCGGCGTGGCGCATTTCGCGCACCTGGGCGGCATGGCCGCAGGCTACGCGCTACTCGTGTACTGGCGGAGCCGCGCCCGGCGCTGAGCCGACCGGCGTGCCGCGCCAGGCGCTTTCGAATTCGCCGCGCAGCTCGGACTCGCGTTCGAGATACCGCGGTGAGAAGTGGAACGGCACCGCCGCACGAACGCCCGCCGCCTGCGCCAGTTCCCCGGCCTGCCGCGCCGTGAGGTGCATCTTGCGCGACGCGTGATCCTCGTCCGCCTGGAGGAACACGGCCTCGATGAAGAGCACGTCGGCACCCGAGGCGAACTCGGTGATCGAGCGGGCATTTGCAGCGGTCCAGGCGACGTCCGTGACGTAGCAGACTGTCTGCCCTGGAACGAGTTCCAGCACCTGCGTGCGGAGCTCGCCGACAGTGAACGTACGCTCGCGGCTGCCGTCGCGGTCTCGCCAGCGGATGACGACCGGCGTGGCGTCCGGGGCGTTCTCGCGCACGCGGGCGCGGAGCTCGGTCAGCCACGGACCGGTCGGCAAGCCGAGTTCCTCGAGCCGGTTCTTCCAGACGTTGATGTGCACGCCCTCCTCGAACCGGAACGCGAGGCTCGGGATGCCGTGGTCGAGGAACCGCGCGCGGACGCGGAACTGCGGGTCCTCGAGCAGCAATCCCTCGGGCGCTGCACCGCCAGGCTCAACTTCACGCTGGAAACGAAGCCGGCTGCTGAAGCGGGCCCGCGCAACGCTCCCATCGGGATGCAGCTCGTGGACCTCCACGACGAACGCCGCCTCGTAGTTGTCCACGAGGTTCCACGTGTACGCGGACAGCTTGTGCTCGACCTGCGCGATGAAGCCCGGCGGACCATACAGCCGCACCCCGGTGTCGCGGCCGAGGCATACGCGCAGCAGGCGGTCGAAGCCCGCGAAGTGATCCATGTGCGCGTGCGACACGAATACGTCGGTGACCCGCAGCATCCGGCGGGTCGGCAGCGTTGCGAGGTCGCCCAGGTCGAACAGCAGGGCGCGGCGCTCGAATTTCAGGTCCACGATGACGCCCGGGTCCCCGAACGGCCCGTTGATCAGGTCAGCCTGGAAGATCGGGCGCATGGCTGCGGGGTGCGCGTCCGCCACGGGGCGGCTAGGATGGGTCCGCGAAAGTTGACTCCCCAGAGGATACGGCCATGGCGAGCAGGCGCAACCGTGTGACCCGAACCGCGGCGGAAGAAGCCGTCCGGACGCTGCTGCGGTGGGCCGGCGAGGACCCGGAGCGTGAAGGCCTGCGCGACACGCCGAAACGTGTCGTCGAGGCGTACCACGACTGGTTTTCCGGCTACGCGGTCGACCCGCGCGACTACCTGAACCGCACGTTCGAGGAAATGGCGGGCTACGACGAGATGGTCGTGCTGCGCGACATCGAGTTCGAATCCCACTGCGAGCACCACATGGCGCCCATCATCGGCCGCGCCCACGTGGGCTACCTGCCGACGAGCAAGGTCGTGGGCATCTCGAAGCTGGCACGCGTCGTGGACGTGTTCGCCCGCCGCTTCCAGGTGCAGGAGAAGATGACCGCGGAAATCGCCCGCTGCATCAATGACGTGCTGCAGCCGCGCGGCGTGGGCGTCGTGATCGAGGCCGTCCACGAGTGCATGACCACGCGCGGTATCCACAAGCGAGGTGTATCCATGATCACGAGCAAGATGCTCGGCACGTTCCGCAGCGATGCGCGCACGCGTGCTGAGTTCCTGACCTTCATCGACATCCGCGACAGGAATTAGCCGCCGTGGCCCGCAAGCGCCCGTTGCGTGACGCCGGCACCGTCGTCGTACTGGAGCACCGCTCGACCGTCCTCGCGGACAACCCGCTCCGGGACGCGCACGTGCGCAAGCTCGCCGTGTGGCTGCCGCGCGAGTACGACGAACGCCGCGGCGGGCCCGGCCGGCGGTTCCCCGTGCTCTACGACCTCGTCGGCTTCACTGGCTCGGGCATCGCGCACCTCAACTGGAAACCCTTCAGCGAAAACGTCGCCGAACGTGCGGCACGCCTGGTCCACGAGGGCAGGATGGGCCCGGTGATCCTGGTGTTTCCCGACTGCTTCACCGCGCTCGGCGGCAACCAGTACGTGAACTCGTCAGCGATCGGGCTCTACGCGGACTATCTGCTCGACGAGATCGTCCCGTTCGTGGACCGCGAGTTCCGCACGCTGGCGTCGCGCGAGCACCGGGGCTGCTTCGGCAAGTCGTCCGGCGGCTACGGCGCGATGATCCACGGCATGAAATACGCGAGCCACTGGGGCGCCATCGCGAACCACTCCGGGGACGCCTATTTCGACTTCATCTACCGCGCCGACTGGCCGAACACCCTGAACGAACTCGCGAAACATCGTCGACCGGCACGCAGGGCAGGTCAGGTGCATCCGCCGCGGGAGACCGCGGCCGAGCGCGGCTTGCGAGAGGGGCTCGACGACGGCCGCGTGCGCCGCTTCCTCGAGGCCGTCTGGGCGAAGCACAAGGTCGCGCACGCCGAGGGGCACGCGATCATGAACGTGTGCATGGCAGCGACCTACGACCCGGACCCGAACGCGCCGCTCGGCTTCCGCCTGCCGTTCCACCTCGACACGGGCGAACTGATCGAGGACCGCTGGCGACGCTGGCTCGAGCACGACCCCGTCCTGCTCGTGCGGCGCTATGCACGGAACCTGAAGCGGCTCAAGGGCATCTACATCGATTGCGGCTGGCGCGACCAGTACCATATCCACTTCGGGTCGCGGCAGCTGTCGCGGCGACTCGCCGCAGCCGGCATCGCGCACCGCTACGAGGAGTTCGACGACGACCACTCCGACATCGACTACCGCATGGAGGCGAGCCTGCCATTCCTGTACCGCGCACTGAAGCCGTGACGCGCCCGCGCCTGGGTCTCGCGCTCGGCAGCGGCTCCGCCCGTGGCTGGGCGCATATCGGAGTCGTGCGGGCGCTCGAGGAATACGGGCTGCGCCCGCAGGTCGTGGTCGGAGCGTCGGTCGGTGCCCTGGTCGCGGCGGCCCACGCGAGCGCGCGGCTGGGCGCCCTCGAGAGCTGGGTCTGCACGCTCACGCAGCGCGAAGTCTGGCGCCTCGTGGACACGCGTTTCCGCGGCGGTGGCGTCATGAGCGGCAACCGGCTCATGGACGAAATCGCCAGGCACGTCGGCGATCCGCGCATCGAGGAACTTGAATTGCGCTTCGCCGCGGTGGCGACCGACCTGCACACGGGCGAGGAGGTCTGGATCCGCGAAGGCCCCGTGATGGCCGCGGTCCGCGCATCGAGCGGGGTGCCGGGGCTTTTCACGCCGACGTGGTATCTCGATCGCTGGCTCATCGACGGCGGCGTCGTAAATCCCCTGCCCGTCTCGGTCTGCCGCGCTCTCGGTGCCGACGTGATCATCGCGGTGGATCTCGGCCGCCCGCCATCCGAGGGCGACCCGGCCGCACTCAGGCAGACGACGCCGAGCCTGCTCGAGGCGATGGCCAGTGCGGTCAACATCATGCAGGACAGCATCACGCGCAGCCGCCTCGTCATCGAGCCGGCGGACCTCGTACTGCGACCCAACCTCAATCACTTCCAGCTCATGGACTTCCACCGCGCCACGGAGGCGATCGAGATCGGCCGCCGCCACGTGCGCGACAACCCGGCTCAGCTCGAGCCGATCCTCGCGCTGCTGCGAGAATCCACTTAACCGGCGCCCGAGGACTGCGCACGGCCCCATTGGCCGCGTCCCTCCTTGAACGCGGCGAGATCGCCCTGACATCCGTCAGCCAAGATCACCATGAATACATCGACCTCAGTGGACATCGTCGAGGTCCATCACTCCTTCTGGCGCCCCTCCTGCGAGGACCGCGCATTCGTACTGCACGCGATCGGCATTCCGTCGCAGACGGCCTGGAACGGGCGCGCGTGGTCGCTGTATGTCGCAGCCGATCACGAACTCGAGGCGCGTTCGCAGCTGCGGCGCTACGAGCGCGAGAACCCCCCTCGCAGCCGGCCCGCCCCGCTGGAACCGCTGCATCGGCACGCCTGGCTGGGATCGCTGGGCTACGCCGCAGTCGTGCTGCTGGTCGGGTTCCTTGCGGGGTCGAGCGCCCTCAACCAGGATTGGTTCGACGCAGGCTCGCTGCGTGCCGCACCTGTCCGGGGCGGCGAGCTGTGGCGCGCGGTCACGGCGCTCACGCTGCACCTCGACGTCGGCCACCTGCTCTCCAACCTCGGCTTCGGAACGGTGTTCGGGCTGCTCGCCGGGCAGTTGCTCGGGCCGGGTGTCGCGTGGGCGTCAGTGCTCATCGCGGCGGCCGGCGCCAATCTCCTGAACGCATACGTGCAGCCCGAGCTGCATGCTTCGGTCGGGGCCTCGACGGCCGTTTTCGCCACGCTCGGCCTGCTGGCCGCATACGCATGGCGCCAGCGGTCCGGTGCGACCGGGCAGCGCGCCCACCGCTGGGCGCCGATCTTCGCGGGCGTGTTCCTGCTCGCGTTCACGGGTGCGGGGGGGGAGAACACGGACGTGCTCGCGCACGTCACGGGTTTCGCGATGGGCGCGGTCGGGGGCGTCCTGCACGCCACGTGGCGGGTGCCGCGCGGCACCGTCGCGCAGATTCTCGCCGGCAGCTTCGCGCTCGCGCTGGTCGTGGCGTCCTGGGCGCTCGCGCTCGCGAGCGCTTAGGCACTGCGGGTCGATCTTGCGAGCGCCTCGCCCGAGGTGTCCCTTCCGCGGGACGCCGTGAATACGTCCATGTAGGCTCCGCGCGCAACGTCCTGTTGCGCGACGGCCCGCGGAAGGGACACCTCGGGCGAACCACTCGCAAGTCGCTGCCGCGAACCTGCGAATTCGCGCCATCGCGGCTGCGTGCTTTGCGCACTCGATGACGTCACCGCTGCAGCGCGAGGCTGTCCGGGTGAGCATGGCGCGGGCCGTCGCGGGATGGACCCCGCGCACGGAGCCTACAGGGACGTACTTGCGGCGTCCCGCGGCGTGCTCACCCGGACAGCCAGACGCGGCCAGTTTGAGCGGTCGGACGAGCGCGCCGAAACGTCGCTCAGTCGAGCTTCACGCGCACTTCGCCATCCTTGACGTTGACCTTGTAGGTCTTGAGGGCCTTCTCGCCGCGCACCACGTTCAGCACCTGGATCCCGGGCGGGAAATTGGCCCACTCGACGACTTCGCCGGTGCGAATGTCAAAACGCGCCCGGTGGAAGGGGCACTGCACGAGGCGACCTTCGATGATCTTGCCGCGGGCCAGCGGCGCGAAGACGTGCGTGCACGTCGCCTGCGTCGCGAAGAATCCGTCCGCGAGGTTGTAGACCACGATCTTGTGGCCGTCGACCGTGAAGGCCTTCATCTGGCCGCGCTTGATGTCGCTGGTCCGGCAGACCGTGTGCAAAGTCATGGCGCCCCCTCGCTGTCGGCACGGCCAGTCTACCGGGCGCGCGGCCCGCAAAGCGAGCACAGCCTACCCGGGTGCCATCGATCGCCCGGCCCTGTCCAGGCGAGCGCGGAACTCCAGGTACGCGTCCACGACCCGGTCGGGGTCCTCGAGTTGCGGGTAATGGCCGACGTCGTCGAGGACCACCACGTCGGGGTCGGGCACCAGTTGCCGGTAGCGCTCGGCGAGGTGCGCGCCGGACACCGGGTCCGCGGCGCCGCAGATGAGCCGCCGCGGCACGTTCGACTCGACGAGGGCGCCGACCCAGCGTGCGCGGTTGCGCCGTCGTTGTTCCATGTAGTTGATCAGCCGCGCCAGCGCCTGCCGGCCGCCGTCGCGCTCGACGAGCGCCCACAGGTCCTGCAGTTCCTCGCGCGCCGGCGGATGCTGCCCCGAGATCGACAGCATCGTGGCCTCGAACTTCTCGTAGCTCATCGTGCGGGCCAGCAGCGGCCCGATCACGGGTTTCGCGAGCAACTTCTGGATCAGCCGTGCGCGATGCGTCTCGGGAAACAGCCCGCCGTTCAGGAAACACACGCTTTGCAGGCGGATCCGCCCTTCGCGCTCGCGCGCGAGCAGTTCCTGGGCGACGGTATCGCCATAGTCGTGCGCGAGCACGTGTGCGGCCGCGACGCCGTGGTCGTCGAGCAGCGCCCCGCAGATGTCCGCCTGCTGCGCAAGCGAATAGGCGGAGGAAGGCGGCTTTTCCGACAGGCCGAAGCCGAGCATGTCCAAGGCGTAGAGCGAGTATCGCGCGGCAAGCCTCGCCCACACCCGGTGCCAGTCGTAGCTCGCGGTCGGATAGCCGTGGATCAGCAGAAGCGGCGCCTTGCCCGCGACGACCGACGTATGCACGAAGATGCGGCAACCCGCGAGCCGCCGCGTGCGGCCGGCGGCGATCCAATCGGACAGGAATTGCGAGGGCATGTGCGCTCCGTGGGCCCGCCGTTGTGCACGAGGCGAGGGACGGCTAGCCTGCAGCATGCTGCCGATCCTGTACATGGACGACCGGCTGGCCGTGGTCAACAAGCCCTCGGGCCTGCTCGTCCACCGCTCTCCCATCGACCGCCACGAGACCCGCTTCGCGGTGCAGATGCTGCGCGACCAACTGGGTCGGCGCGTGTATCCCCTGCATCGTCTCGACAAGGGAACGTCGGGAGCGCTCGCGTTCGCGCTCGACCGGGAGATGGCTCAGGCGCTGTCCGCGGCGTTCGCGACACACGGTGTCGCCAAGACCTACCTCGCGGTCGTCCGCGGCTGGCCCGCGGAATCAGGCGAGATCGACTACCCGCTCGATGCAGTGCAGGACGAGTACGCGCCCGCCCGGGAGCGCGACCCCAAGCCGGCGCGCACCGCATTCCGCCGCCTCGGGACGGTCGAATTGCCGCACCGCGTGGATCGCTACCCCACATCCCGCTATGCGCTCCTGGAGCTGCAGCCGGACACCGGCCGCCGTCATCAACTGCGGCGCCACCTCGCGCACATATCCCACCCGATCATCGGCGACTCGACCTACGGCAAGGGGCGCCACAATCGCCTGTTCGCGGAGCAGTTCAGCGTGCGGCGGCTCCTGCTCGCCTGCGTCCGGCTCGAGTTCACGCATCCCGCGAGCGGCGCACACGTCGCGGTCGATGCTTCGCCCGGCGAGGATTTCGAGTCACTCGCCGGGCGGTTTGGCTGGTCGCTTGCTTCGGGGGAGCCCGCAGGAGCGGTCAGCTCAGCTTGTCCTTCACCTTCGCCGTGAGGGCTGCGATCTCCGCGTGGCGACCCTTGTCCGCAACCTCCCGTCCCGGACGGGCGGGCGCTTTCGCAGCCTTCTCGAGATACGGCAGCGCCCCCGCGTAGTCGCCCTGGTTGACGAGGAAGTCCGCGTAAAAATAGTTCGGATCGATGCCGTTCGGATTGATGCGCAGCGCATGCTGCAGCATCTCGCGGGCCTTGTCGTGGTCACCGAAACCTAGCGGGAAGCCGGGCACCTTGTAGTACAGCGTGCCGAGGCTCGTGTAGGCGGACCCGTCGAGCGCATTCGGGTCGAGCTTGAGTGCGGCCTCGAGGTTGCCGCGCGCTTCCTTGGCCAGACCCAGCGCGCCGAGGCCGCCCTTGGCGCCCGCGTAGCTGCTCTCGATGATGCCTTCCCAGATCAGCGCCTCCGCGCGGCCAGGGTTCTGCTTCGAGAACGCCTCCGCACGCTTCTCGAGCGCGTCGAAGGCTTCCTTGCGGGCATCGCCCGCCGGCGTCTCGTAATTGACCTGGGCCCAGGCCTGCTGGAGCGACAGCAGGTCGGCGTCGAATGCCGGATCGGGTGCCCCGGCGGCTCGCGCGGCCACCGCGGCAGTAAGCACGAGCGATGCGAACAGGATGTGGCGGATCTTCATAGGAATTCCCTCTCAGGTGCGGGGCACGACGACGGTTTCGGCGGCGTAGCGGCGAATGACCGGCAGTTGCTTGCGCAACGCGCCGTCGACGACGCGTGGCAGCACTCCGTTCACGCGGGCAAAGAGCTTCTCGGGCCAGCCGATCACCGCCTCAGCACGGCCAGCAGCCAGCATGTCGCAGACGGCCTTCGCCACGAGTTCGGGCGGGTCCATCGCGACACCGAGCTCGGCGTTCATCCGCTCGACCGCGGACGTGTTGATGCCGGTGCGGGTCGCGCGCGGGGCGACGTAGTGGACGCGCACGTTGGTGTCGGCGAGTTCGCGGCGCAATGCCTCGGTGAAGCCGCGCACGGCGAACTTGGTCGCGGAGTAGACCGCGTAACCGGGATAGCCGATGGAGCCGAACACCGAGCCGGTGTTCAGGATGCAGGCCTCGCGCTGGCGGCGCAGGTGCGGCAGGAGACCGTGGCAGAGGTGGATCGGGGCCTGGACGTTGATCGCGAGCGCGAGGTCCAGCTGCTCGGGCGGCTGGTCCTCGAACATGCGGAAGTGGTTGATCCCCGCGTTGTTCACCAGCACGTTGATGCCCCCGCACCAGCGGGCGGCATCCTCACAGATGCGTTGCCTGTCGGCGGCCACGGTGAGGTCCGCCGCGAGCGTGCCGACGCGGTCACCATACTTCGCGAACCGCTCCGCCGTGCGCGCAAGCGCCCCGGCGTCGCGATCGACGAGCAGCACGGCCGCGCCGCGCGACAGCAGCTCCGCGGCAATCGCGCCGCCGATGCCGCCGGCGCCCCCGGTGACGAGGGCGCGGATCGATGCTGGGTTCATGCGATTTTCCTCTGTGATTCGTTCGCGTCGGACTCGATGGCCGCGGCGGTCTCCAGCGAGCGGAAGACATTCCCGTAGAGCCAGAAGATGCCCTTCGCGCAGCGGACCACCGCCTCCCGGTCGCCCGGCTCGGTGAGCCGCGCGAGGATTCCGGCGAGGTCGTCGATGTGCTCCTTGTCGAGTTCACCGTGGCTGCGCAGGTAGGTGAAGGCGCGGTTCGGCAGGCCGAGTGCGGACTGGATGCGGTCCGCGGCGGTGAGGGCGAGCGAGACGCTGGTGCCCTCGAGCACGTGCACCATGCCGAAGAAGCCCACCGGGTTGCGGCGCGCGACGGTGTCGTAGGCGTACGCGACCATGGCTTCCGTGGCGATCGCCGGCTCGGATGCCGCGGCAGCCTCGCGGTCGCCGCCCGCCGCCTCGATGTCGTTCAGGATCCACGCGTCGTGGCCGGTTTCTTCCTCGAGATAATGCAGCACCGCGTCGCGCAGCCAGGCGTGGTGGTCGGGCAGGCGCGCGCCCACGGCCATGAGCAACGGCACGGTGTGCCGCACATGGTGGTAGGCCTGGGTCAGGAAAGAGACGTACAGCTCGCGCGTGACGTCGCCCGACAGGCAGCGCTGGATCACCGGCGCAGACAGCAGGAAGTCGCGGTCAGCCGCGGTCTCGCGAGCGAGTTGCTCGTGGAATGTCATCGGTCACCTCGATCAGGAAGCGATTTCTTCGCGATAGAGCGCGTCGAGCAGGGCGCCGTGGCGCTGCACGATGTCGCGACGGCGCAGCCGCCCATTGGAGGTCAGCAGCCCGTTGTCGAAGGAGAACGTCTCCGGCGCACGAACCCACCGGCGCACCTGCGCATAGTCGGGCAATCGCGCGTTGGCGGCGCGGATGGCACGCTCGATCGTCGCAGCGTCCGCGCCGTCGTGGGGTGCGCTCACGAGCGCTACGGCGTATGGCCGCGCCTCGCCGTTCACCATCACGTGCCGGATGCCGGGCTCGAGCGCGATCTCCCGCTCGACCCACTCCGGCGCGACGTTGCGCCCGTAGCTCGTGATGTACATGTTGCGCAGCCGGCCACGGACGTACACATAGCCGTCGGCATCGATTTCGCCGAGGTCGCCCGTCGGCCACTCGTCGTCCGGCTGGCGCGGCGAGTCGCCGAGGTACCCGCGCATCGTCACGCCCGACACCATGAGCTGGCCGTCCTCGGCGACGCGTACCCTGGCGTGCGGGAGCGGCCGACCGACGCTGCCCACGCGCCGCGCTTCGGGCGTATTGAGGCAGACGACCGAAGCGCATTCGCTCAGGCCATAGCCTTCGTACACCGGCAGCCCGACCGCAGCCGCGCGCTCCAGCAGCTCGACCGCGACCGGCGCGCCACCGACCGCGACGAACTTCAGCGAACGGGGAAGGCTCCAGCCGCGCTCGGCAGCGACGACCAGCAGGCGCAGGAGTTCGGGAACCAGGATCAGGCTCTCGGGTCGCGCCTCGAGCACGCAGGCGAGCAGTCGCGACACGTCGGGACCGGCGTAGCTCATGCCGCTCACGCGCGACGACGGGATCACGCTGCACGCTCCCGCGAGCAACGGAGCGTAGATGCCGCCGACGTTTTCGAGCAGCGTCGCGAGCGGCAGCAGGCACAGGTGGCGCTTTACGCCGAGGCCCGCCGTCGCACCGGCGAGCGACTTCGCGATCGTCTCGAGGTCGCCGGCGCCGAGGCAGACCCCCTTGGGTGCCGCCGTGCTGCCCGACGTGTAGGTCACCTTGACCGTGCCTGCCGGCAGCGTCGCGCGCGAGGCGGGATCGAGCTGGCGGCGGAACATCGCGAGGCCGGTCCGGCCGGAGACGCCCTCGACTCGCCAGCCGGCGAGGAGGTCGCGCACGCGGTCGGCATCATCCGTGAGCACACAGTCGATCCCGGCGTCGTCGAGCACGTGCTGGACCTGAAGCTCGGTGAAGTAGCCCGGCACCGGTACCGAAGGCAGCTCGCGCAGGTGGAGCGCTAGATCCGCAACCGCCCAGCCAATACCGTTGTCGGCGAGCAGCGCGAAGCGTTCGCCTCGGCGGGCGAGCCACTCGCCCTCCTGCTCGACCAGCGCCGCGACCTCGCCGAAGGTAATCCGCCCGCGCCCGTCGTCGAGCGCGATGCGGTCGGGCGCCGCCGTGTGCAGCGCTTCGAGCAGCGCGCTAGTGGTCATGGTCGGCCGTGCTGAAGCCGCGAATGCTGCGGCTGTCGGGCAGGTACC
>JBBIVG010000067.1:0-12540 GCA_037439865.1 Nevskiaceae bacterium | reverse complement strand
CCTTCTGCTCGGCGAAATCGCGCACGCTGCACGTGTTGAGCAGCACCACGTCGGCTTCCGCTTCGGAAGGAACGAGGGTGTAACCCTTGGCCACGAGCTGGGCGGCGACGTCCGACGAATACATCGACCGCGGCATGCGCCTGCGCGACGAGTACCGTGGCGACCCGTTGATCAGCATGCACTTCGCACCGCATGCCCCCTACTCCGTGTCCGACGCGACCCTCGCCCGGGTGCGACGGCTCGCAGACGAGCTCGACCTTCCGGTGGCGCTGCACTTGCACGAAACCGCGTGGGAGATCGAGCAGAGTGAGCAGAAGTTCGGCCGCCGGCCGCTCGCCCGGCTCGCGTCGCTCGGCCTCGCGAGTCCGCAGCTCGTCTCCATACACATGACCCAGCTCGAGGCGCAGGACCTCGACACGCTGGCCGAGTCGGGCGCTAGCGTCGTGCATTGCCCCGAGTCGAACCTGAAGCTCGGAGCCGGCGTCTGTCCCCTGCCGAGCCTGCTCGGCCGCGGCGTGCGCGTGGCGCTCGGCACGGACGGTGCGGCATCGAACAACGACCTCGACGTCCTCGGCGAGGCGCGCACCGCCGGGCTGCTCGCCTCGGGCATCAGCGCGACGCCCGGCAGCCTGATCGCATCCGACCTGCTGCGCATGGCCACGCTCGAGGGCGCAAGGACGCTCGGGCTGGGCGAGACCACGGGCAGCCTCGTCGCCGGCAAGTGGGCCGACCTCTGCTGCATCGACCTGCAGCAGCCGCGGACCTGGCCCGTGAACGACGTGCATGCAGCGGTGATCTACGGCGCATCGTCGAGCCAGGTGACGGACACCTGGGTCGCGGGTCGTCGCCTGATGGCCGACCGCACGCTCGTGTATCTCGACGAGGCCGCCGTCCTCGAGCGCGCCGAGTCCTGGCGTCGCAGGTTCGAGAATTCCCAGGCGGAGTCGGCGTCCGATGACTGAGACACGCAACGTGGATCCGGCCGAGATCGCGCGCTTCCAGGCGGCGGCAAGCCGCTGGTGGGACCCCGCGGGCGAGATGCGGCCGCTGCACGAACTGAACCCGGTACGTCTCGAGTACGTCGAGCGCGCCGGTTCGCTCGCCGGGCGCGCGGTGATCGACGTCGGCTGCGGCGGGGGACTGCTGGCAGAGGCGATGGCGCGGCGCGGCGCACGGGTGACGGCGCTCGACATGGCGTCCGACCTGCTCGAGGTCGCCGGGCTGCACGCGCTCGAATCCGGCGTGATCATCGACTATCGCCTGGAATCGGCTGAAGAACACGCGGCGCAGCATCCGGCAGGCTACGACGTCGCCACCTGCATGGAGATGCTCGAGCACGTGCCGGACCCGGCGCAGGTCGTCGCGGCGCTGGCTGCGCTGGTGCGCCCGGGCGGCCATGTGTTCGTCTCCACGATCAACCGGACAGCCCGCGCCTACCTCCACGCGGTGATCGGGGCCGAGTACGTCCTGCGGCTTCTGCCCGCCGGCACGCACACCTACGACAAGTTCATTCGTCCGTCCGAGCTCGCGGCATGGGCGGGCGCTTCGGGACTCGCGACCGTGGACGTCGCCGGCCTCGACTACGATCCGTTCGGCCGCGTCGCGCGCATCGCGACCGACGCGCGGGTGAACTACCTGATGCACTTCACCAAGCCTGCCGCGGAGCCGCCTCACCGATGAGCCCCCGCTCGGCGCTGCTCCTGGATCTCGACGGCACGCTGCTCGACACCGCGCCCGACATGGGCGGTGCGCTCAACAGGCTGCGTGTCGAGTGCGGCCGCGAACCGCTGCCGTTCGAACTGGTCCGGCCCGTGGTATCGCACGGCGCGATGCGGCTCGTCCGCCTCGGATTCCCGGAGGCGGAAGGCGCGGACTTCGAACGCCTGCGGTTGCGTTTCCTCGAGCTGTATTCGCAGAACCTCGCGGAGCAGACGCGGCTCTTCCCGGGGGCCGGCGAGGTGCTCGCGGAACTCGAGCAGCGCGGCCTGCCCTGGGGCGTCGTCACCAACAAGCCCGGCTGGCTGACCGATCCGCTGCTCCAGACGCTCGGTCTGTATGAACGCGCCGGCTGCGTCGTGAGCGGCGACACCGTCGCCGAACGCAAGCCGCACCCGTTGCCGCTCCTGCACGCCGCTCGCCTCGTCGACGTGGCGCCCGACCGATGCGTGTACGTCGGCGACGCCGAACGCGACATCCAGGCCGGACGCGCGGCCGGCATGACCACCGTGGTCGCGGCATACGGTTACATTTCCGCCGAGGACGACCCCGCAAGCTGGGAGCCCACGGGCATCATCGATGAGCCGGTGAAGATGCTCGAGTGGATGGGCTCGGCCGTCGCGCGCGCCGTCGGGGAACGTCCGTGACGAACGACCCCTTGACGCTGCTGGTACTCGTGGTGCTGCTGCCGCTCGTCGCCCTGCTCGTCGGCTGGCTGCTCGGCCGCCGGCGGGTCCACGCACTGGAAATCGAACTCGCCACCGCGCGAGCCGAGGTCAAGTCGGCCGCCGACCTTGCGCGCGAGCGCGAACAGGCCCTCGAACTCGCGCTCGAGCGCCTGCGCACCGGGTTCGACTCGGTCGCGGGCGACGCATTGCGTGGCAACAGCGAAGTCTTCCTGCAACTGGCGCGGCAGGTGCTTGGCCAGCAGCAGGAACTCGCAGTGAGGAACCTCTCGGAGCGCGAGAAGGCGGTCGAGGCGATGCTGGCTCCCGTGCGCGAGGCTCTCAACCGCACGCACGAGCAGATCGCCCGGATCGAGAAGGAGCGCGCGGAGAGCTTCGGCGCGCTGCGCAACTCGCTCGAGAACGTCGCGCTGGTCCAGCAGGCCCTGTAGCGCGAGACGCGCAACCTGGTCACTGCGCTGCGCCGCCCGGAGGTCCGCGGCCAGTGGGGTGAAATGACGCTGCGCCGGCTGGCGGAACTCGCCGGCATGGTGGAGCACTGCGACTTCGTGGAGCAGGTCCACGTTCCCGGCGAGGACGGCGCGCTTCGACCCGACATGATCGTCAACATGCCGGACGGCCGGCAGCTCGTGGTGGACGTGAAGACGCCGCTCGACGCCTACCTCTCGGCCGTCGAGGCGACGAACGACGACGACCGGGCGCTCGCGATCCGGCGCCACGCCCAGGCGGTGGCCGAGCGCGTCCGGCAACTCGCCTCGAAGGCCTACTGGTCACAGTTCGAGCACAGTCCCGATTTCGTGGTGCTGTTCATCCCGGGCGACCAGTTCCTGACGGCCGCGATCGGCGAGATCCCGACGTTGCTCGAGGACGCCATCCGGCAGCACGTCATCATCGCCACGCCGTCGAGCTTCGTGGCGTTGCTCAAGGCCGTCGCCTACGGATGGCGACAGAATGCGCTCGCCGAGAATGCCGCGCACATCCAGGAACTCGCGGAAGATCTCTACAAGCGCCTCGCCAAATTCACCGAGCACCTGGGCAAGGTCGGCCGGTCGCTCGGCCAGAGCGTGGACGCGTACAACAGCGCGGTCGGCTCGCTCGAGCGGCAGGTGCTGCCCGGCGCACGCAAGTTCACGGAGCTCGGGTTGCGGCCGGAGCGTGAGATCGAGGAGATCGCGCCGATCGAGAAGCTCGCGCGCGTGCCGCGCGCGGCCGAGGGTGACAACGTTGACGAGTGAGATCGGCGCGCCGCCCGGCTCGTTGCGCTATTTCGCGGTCCTGTTCGCCCCGCCGCCGGCGCGCCCCCTGCTCGAGGCGCTCTACGGCTTCGACGCCGAGATTCGCGCGACCGTGGACGCGACCGCGCACGAGGCCGCGCACGCCCGTCTGCAGTGGTGGCGCGGCGAGATCGACCGGCTGACCGCAGGCCGCCCCACGCACCCGCTCGCCATCGCGTTGCAGCCGCTGCGTGTCCGCACGGACGTGGACCTCACGCTGCTGCACGAGGCGCTCGTGGCTGCCGACCTCGACCTTGCGGGCATGACCTACCGGACCTGGGGCGAGTTGGACGCGTATTGCTTCCGCGCCTCGGGGGCGCTTCAGACCCTCGCCGCTGCCGTGCTCGCCGGCGACCGCGCACTGACCGACGCCGAGCGCCGATTCGCCCGCGAACTCGGCAGTGGCCAGCGCCAGGCCGAGATGATCCGGGATTTCCGGCGCGACCTCGGGCGCGGACGTCTCTACGCGCCGCTCGAGGCGACGGAAGCCGCGGGGCTCGACGCGGCGCAACTCCATCGGGCGGCGGACGCCGGCTCGACGGCCGCGCTGCTCTCCGGCTGGCGCGCACGGGTGTCTGCCACGTTGCAGGCCCTGCCCTCGACGCTCAGCGACCGCGAGCAGCGGGCCACTCAACGCCACGGGCTCGTGCTCGGCGCGCTGCATGAGAAACTGCTCGAGCGCACGGCCCGAAGCGCGTCGACGGCCGGCGAGCGCGTCGAGATCGCTCCGTGGGCCCGCCTCTGGACGGCGTGGCGGACCGCGGTGCGTCACGGTTGACGCGCACCTGACGAGACACCAATGACAATGGAGATGACGCCTTGCTGACCGATGCCGAAGCGCGCGCTTACCAGCCGCCACACGGGTCGCTTGCGGAGCGCGTGATCATGGTCACAGGCGCGGGCGGGGGCATCGGTGGCCCGCTCGCGCTCGCGTGCGCCTCGCTGGGCGCGAGAGTCATTCTCTGCGGACGCAACGTCAAGAAGCTCGAGGCCGTCTACGATGCGATCGTGGCTGCCGGCGGGCCACGCCCCTCGATCGCCCCGCTCGACCTCGAGCGTGCCGACGCGACGCACTACACCGCCCTCGCGGACGCGGTTCGACGGGAGTTCGGCCGGCTCGACGGACTCGCGCACCTCGCGGCGCTGCTCGGCGAGCGTGCGCCGATCGAGCACTACGACGTCGTGACCTGGTTGCGCGTGATGCACGTCAACGTGAACGCGGCGTTCATCCTCACGAAGACGCTGCTGCCGCTCCTCAGGCTGTCCGACGACGCATCGGTCGTCTTCACGACGAGCGGCGTGTCCACGCGGGGGCGCGCCTACTGGGGCGCCTATGCGGCGTCGAAGTTCGCGCTCGAGGGGCTCGCGCAGGTGCTTGCGGACGAGACCGACAACCTCACGAAGATCCGCGTGAACACGGTGAACCCTGGAAAGACGCGCACGGCGATGCGGGCGAAGGCGTTCCCCGGCGAGGACCCCGAAAGCGTGCCGAAGCCGGCCGAAGTGCTGCCGGTGTTCCTCTACCTGCTCGGGCCCGCGAGCACGGGTGTCACCGGCCGCCGCTTCGACGCGCAGTAGCTCGCCCAGCCGACCGCCGAGGTCCGCGCCCGCGCCCGGATCCGTCGGTCGACCGCCGGTCCGGGCTTGCGTCGGACCCTGTACGGCCCGCCAGCGCGAGCAGCGCGTCGAGTTCCGCTCCGGCCAGGTCGCGTGACCGGCTTCGCGGTAAATCGCGAGGTAAGGACACGGGACCCCAGCGCACGAGCAGAGTGCGGCTCACCTTCAGGCCCGCCGCGTCGAACAGCGCCCGGATTGCGCCTCGCGGCAGCGTCCGATCGGCCGACACCTTGAACCAGGTGTTGGTCGTGCCTCCCTCGAGCCGCTCGATCGCCGAAAACGTCACGGGCTCGCCCTCGACCTCCACGTCACGCGGCATCTGCGGCCAATCGTCGCTCTGCCGCGGACGCAGCGCGCGAACCCGATACTCGACGGGAATGGAGCTCGCGCGACGTGTCACCGCCGAGACCAGCGCGCCCTCGTTCGCGAGGACGAGCAGGCCGTCCTCGCCGAAACCGAGTGCATTCACCGGCAACCAGCGGCCCGAACGCAGGGCCGGCAGGTGCATTTCCACGCCGGCACGTTCGTCGCCCTCGAGGCGACGTAGCATCTCACCGGTCGGCTTGTGATAGACGATGACCCGCAGCTCTTGCGCGGCACCGAGGCGTCGCGTGACGTCGCGACCATCGACGACGATCCGGTCGCCCGGTCGGACGCGTTGGCCGACCTCGGCCGGCCGTCCATTCACGAGGACGCGGCCGTCCCGGATCCAGGACTCGACCTGGCGACGAGAGCCGATGCCGTGCTGGGCCAGCAGCTTGTGCAGGCGCTCGTCCAACGCCGGGGACTACCGTTCCTGGCTCTCGGGCGGTGAGGCGACGAGCGTGGGTGCATCCGGCCCCTCCCGCTCGCCCGCATCCTCGGCGACGACATCGTCGTCGAGTGATTCGTCAAGGACCTCGGCGTCCGAATCCTCCGCGGCGGCGGTCAATGGCTCCGGCGGCGGCAGGCCCGAGACCTCGTCGGCCGCCGGCTCGACGGGCGTGCCCGGCAGCTCGAGCTGCACGTTCAACTCGTCGAGGTCCTGCAGTTCCGCAAGGGTCGGCAAGTCGTCCAGGCTCTTCAGGCCGAAGTAGTCGAGGAACTCGCGCGTCGTGCCGAGCAGCTCCGGCCGGCCCGGAACCTCGCGATGGCCGACGACGCGGATCCAGTTCCGCTCGTGCAGCGTGCGCATGATGGTGGACGCCACGGTGACGCCGCGGATGTCCTCGATCTCGCCGCGCGTGATGGGCTGCCGGTAAGCGATGAGCGCCAGCGTCTCGAGCAACGCGCGCGAATAGCGGCTCGGGCGCTCTTGCCACAAGCGGGACACGACGTCCGCGTACGGCGGACGCACCTGCACGCGCCAGCCGCTCGCCACCTCTCGCAACTCGATTCCCGTGCCCTCGAAGCGCTGCGCAAGGCTGGCGAGCGCGGCCTCGATGTCCTCGGCGACCGGGCGCTCGTGATCCTCGAAGAGCTCCTGGATCTGCTCCACCGTCACCGGTCGGCCCGCAGCCAGCAGCACGGCCTCGATGACGTTGCTCAGGGGATGATCGCTCATGGTTCAGTCCGGGGTGCCGGCCTCGGGCCGGACGTTGTTGACGACGAGCGTGACGTGCCGGGGCGAGCCGGCGCGCACGTGGATGGGCGCGAACTGTTCGGCCTGCACGATTTCGATCAGGCCCTCGCGCAGGAGTTCCAGCAGGGCGGAGAACGTGACGGTGACGCCCATGCGGCCCTCCTCCGGCCGGAAGAGCTGCGTGAACTCGACGAACGCCTGCGTGCGCAGCGCGCCGAGCACGTCCGACATGCGCTGGCGCACCGACAGCCGCTCGCGCTGCACGTGGTGGTGCGCGAACATCTCGGCGCGCGCCATCACGTCCTTCAGCGCGACCAGCATCTCCTGCATGGTCACGTTCGGCAGCATCCGCACGACGCGGCGCTCGACCAGCTCCGCCGACGCCGGGAACGTGTCGCGATCGACGCGCGGCAGCTCCTCGATGTCCTCCGCCGCCCGCTTGAAGCGCTCGTACTCCTGCAGTCGTCGCACGAGTTCGGCCCGTGGGTCATCCTCGTCCCCCGTGCCTTCGCCGTGCGGGCGCGGCAGCAGCATGCGGGACTTGATCTCGGCCAGCGTGGCTGCCATCAGCATGTACTCGCCGGCGAGCTCGAGCTGGAGATCGTGTATCACCTCGATGTACTGCATGTACTGCCGCGTGATCTCGGCAATGGGGATGTCGAGGATGTCGAGGTTCTGGCGGCGGATGAGGTAGAGGAGCAGGTCGAGCGGTCCCTCGAACGCCTCGAGGAACACCTGCAGCGCATCGGGCGGGATGTACAGGTCGCGCGGCATCTGCGTGAGCGGCTCGCCCTCGACCACCGCGAAGGGCATCTCGGCCTGCTCGGGGAGCTCCGCGACGGGAGCCTCCACGACCGGCGGCGGCGTGGTCTCGACGAGCCTCAGGTCCGGCTTGGTCATCTGCGATCCTCAGCGGTAGGCGAGGCCCATGGCCTGCTTGACGTCATCGAGCGTCTGGCCTGCCACCGCGCGGGCCTTCTCGCATCCCTCGGCAATGATCCCACGGACGAGGTCGGGGTTGTCCTCGTACTCCTGGGCGCGTTGCCGAATGGTCGTGATCTCCTCCACCACGCGCTCGATCAGCGGCTTCTTGCACTCGAGGCAGCCGATGCCGGCGCTGCGGCAGCCCTTGTCGACCCACGCGCGAGTCTCATCGCTCGAGTAGAGCTTGTGCAGGTCCCAGACCGGGCACTTGTCCGGATCGCCGGGGTCCGTGCGCCGGACGCGCGCCGGGTCGGTCTGCATGGTCTTCAGCTTCGCCGCGACCGAGTCCGGGTCCTCGCGCAGGCCGATCGTGTTGCCGTAGGACTTCGACATCTTGCGCCCGTCGAGGCCCGTGACCTTGGGCGTCGCCGTCAGCAGCGCCTCCGGTTCCGGCAGGATCGTCCGGCCCGTGCCCTCGAGGTAGCCGATCAGGCGCTCGCGATCCGCGAGCGTCAGGCGTGAGTTGCCCTCGAGCAGGGCCCGGGCTTTCGCGAGCGCTTCCTCGATGCCCTGCTCCTGGTAGCTCCGCCGGAGCTCGCGGTACAGGGCGGCGTTCTTCGCGCCCAGGTTCTTCACCGCGCGCTCGGCCTTGGCCTCGAAATCGGGCTCGCGGCCGTAGATGAAGTTGAAGCGGCGGGCGATCTCGCGGGTGATCTCGACGTGCGCGACCTGGTCCTCGCCGACCGGCACGTACATCGGCCGGTAGAGCAGGATGTCGGCGCTCTGCAGCAGCGGGTAGCCGAGGAAGCCGTACGTGGCGAGGTCCTTCTCCTTCAGCTGTTCCTGCTGGTCCTTGTACGTCGGCACGCGTTCCAGCCAGCCGAGCGGGGTGATCATCGACAGCAGCAGGTGCAGCTCGGCGTGCTCCGGCACGCGTGACTGGATGAACAGCGTTGCCACGGCAGGATTGAGCCCCGCCGCGAGCCAGTCGACGACGATCTCCCACGTGTTGGACTCGATGCTCGCCGTGTCTTCATACCCGGTCGTGAGGGCATGGAAGTCCGCGACGAAAAAGTAGCAGTCGTACTCGTACTGCAGCTCCGTCCAGTTGCGGAGCGCGCCGTGGTAGTTGCCGAGATGCAGGCTGCCCGTCGGGCGCATCCCCGACAGCACCCGGCGAGGGGTCGTGACGGAAGAACTCAATGCGGTCCCTTGCGAATCTCTCGCGTAGACAATTGCTTGTTAATCAATGCGCTAGGGAATGTTTCGAATGACCAGCGGAACTGGCCAACCGAGGCCCGGCCAGCGCGAATCGCGGATTATACGCAGGCCGCCGCCGGCGCGGCGTCATTCGAATACGGAAACGTCGCCCCTGCCGCGGCGTACGACGACGGGTGCCTCGCCCGACAGGTCGACCACGCTCGACGGCTCGAAACCGCCATGCCCGCCGTCGATCACGAGGTCCACCGAGTGCTCGAGCCGTTCCTTCATTTCGTGCGGGTCGGTCATCGGGGCGGGATCCCCGGGGAGCAGCAGCGTCGAGCTCATGATCGGCTCGCCGAGTTCCGCCAGCAGCATGCGCACGATGGGGTTGTCGGGGACGCGGATACCGATCGTGCGGCGCTTCGGGTTCTGCAGCCGCTTCGGCACCTCGCGGGTCGCCTCCAGGATGAAGGTATAGGGTCCGGGCGTGAACGCCCGCAGCGTGCGGTACTGGCGGTTGTCCACCCGGGCGTACTTGGCGATTTCGGAAAGGTCCCGGCAGACCAGCGTGAAGTTGTGGTTCTTGTCGGCCTCACGGATGCGGCGAATGCGCTCCATCGCCTCCTTGTCGCCGATGAGGCAGCCGAGCGCGTACGACGAGTCGGTCGGGTAGACGACCACGCTGCCATCGCGCATGGCGGCGATCGCCTGGCGGATGAGCCGCGGCTGCGGATTCACGGGATGGATGGACAGGAGCAGCGCCATGCCTTTCCGCGGCGTCTTTGGGGTGGACGCGCGACTTGGCTATGATACGCGCCCCGATCATGGGCCGCCGCGCCCGCAGTGCCCGCCACGCATGCAGTTTCTCTTCGACCTGCTCCCGGTCATCGCATTCTTCATCGCCTACAAGATCGCCGGCATCTACGTGGCCACCGGCGTGCTGATCGTGGGCGTGCTCGCGCAGACCGCGTGGAGCTGGTTCCGGCACCGCAAGGTGAGCGGGATGCTGCTCACGTCCACGGTGCTCGTGCTCGTCTTCGGCGGGCTCACGCTCCTCGTGCACGACGCCACCTTCATCAAGTGGAAGCCGAGCGTGGTGAGCTGGCTCTTCGCGGCGGCGTTCCTCGCGAGCCAGTACATGAGAGGCCCCACGATCGTGCAGCGGATGCTGGGCGAGAACGTGACGCTCGAAGCGCAGGACTGGAAGCGCCTCAACTTCATGTGGGTCGTGTTCTTCGTCATCGAAGGTGCCCTCAACCTGTACGTCGCCTACAACTACGACGAGGCGACCTGGGTAACCTTCAAGCTGTTCGGCCTGATGGCGCTCACGCTGCTGTTCGCGATCGGACAGGGCTTCTGGATCTCCCGCAAGGCCGAGCCCGAGCCGGCCGCCGACACAGAGAAGACCTGACTTGCTCTACGTGATCATCGGCCGGGACGCGCCCGGATCGCTCGCTACGCGACGCCGCGTCCGCGCGGATCACCTCGTGCGCATCCGCGCTCTGTCCGACGCAGGTCGTGTCGTCGTCGCGGGCCCCTGCCCCGCCGTCGACTCGTCGGACCCGGGCGACGCCGGCTTCACGGGCAGCGTAGTCATCGCGGAGTTTCCTTCGCTCGAAGAAGCGCGCGCCTGGGTGGCGGCCGATCCGTACGTGACCGAAGGCGTGTTCGCGTCCCACGAGGTCCGCCCCTTCCTGAAGGTGCTGCCGTGACCGGCGACCGCCACGAGCGACTCACGCGCAGGCTGCGCGAGGGGCTCGCGCCCGATCACCTCGAGGTGATCGACGACAGCCATCGCCACGCAGGCCACGCAGGGGCCGCCGATGGACGCGGGCATTTCACCGTGCTCGTCGTCTCGCCAAGGTTCGAAGGACTCTCGACCCTCAGGCGGCACCGGCTCGTGTACGACGCCGTCGGCGACATGATGGTCACGGACGTCCATGCCCTTTCAATCCAGGCGCTCGCACCCGGCGAGGCCGCTTCCAACTGACCCGACTTCCAACCCAGAGGCCCCTAGATGCGTATTCAAAGACTGTCCCTCATCCTCATCACGGCCGTCGGCCTGTTGAGCGCGTGCACGCGCCCGGCCGGCGAGGCCTCCAAGCCGGCCACCGGCGAGAAGGCCCCCGCTGCGAAGGCGACCACCGTCGCGACCGTAAACGGCCAGGCGATCGACTCCGAAATGTTCAACGTCTTCCTGCAGGCGGTCACCAACAAGCCGCCGGCGGAAGCCACGCCGGAGCAGAAGACGCAGCTGCTCGACCAGCTCATCAACATGTCGCTCGCCGCCCAGGCTGGCGAGAAGGAAGGGCTGCAGAATGATCCGGCCGTGCAGGCGCGCATCCAGCTGCTGCGCATGCAGATCCTCGCCGAGGCCGCGACCGAGAAGTACATCAAGGCGCACCCGGTGTCGGAGTCCGAGCTGAAGGCGGACTACGACGCGCAGATCGCCAGCATGCCCAAGGAATACAAGGCGCGGCACATCCTGGTGGACAGCAAGGAGAAGGCCGATGCGATCATCAAGCAGCTCGGTGCCGGCGGCGACTTCGCGAAGATCGCGGAGAAGGAGTCGAAGGATCCCGGCAGCGCGAAGAACGGCGGTGACCTCGGCTGGTTCTCGGCGCAGTCCATGGTGAAGCCGTTCGCGGACGCCGTGGCTGCCCTGCAGAAGGGACAGGTCACGCAGCAGCCGGTACAGACGCAGTTCGGCTGGCACGTCATCCAGCTCGAGGACACGCGGACCCCGACGCCTCCGGCGTTCGAGGACGTGAAATCGCAGGTCGAAATGATGTCGCAGCGGAAGAAGCTGCAGGCGTACCTGGACGAGCTTCGCAAGAACGCGAAGATCCAGAAGTCGAATTAACTGTCAAGAGCTCTATTTCGACTGAACGGCCGGATTCCCGGGAGGGGATCCGGCCGTTCTGCTTTCACGGCTGGGGAAGCGCGCGGGTTCGTTTGCACCCGTCCCTTTGACGCGCCGCGAGCGCAACTTCGGGAACCGATTCCGCATTCGTCAGGACATTCAGTTGCCGTGGCGAGCGAGCCCCTGTGCGCGCGCGGCACGACTTTTCATAAATTCTAGGAAAATATCCCAACTCATTGTTCTGACGCGCTTTTTAGTGAACTTTCACTAGAAGTGTGACGCCGGTCACAGTTATGCCTGCATCGCCGCCTCGCGAGGCCAAACCGCTTTCCAGGACTTTACATAGGTCGCCATAGCCGCCCGGCGCCGGCATGATGAAAGCCTGTCTAGGCGTTGGCCGCAGCCACCTGAATTGCCTCGATTTTGGCATGCGACCGGAGGGCTGACGGCTTCGAGATGGGGCCTTAGGTACCATCCGTAACTCTACGAATATGTTGAACTCTTGACCGGCCCTCCTCCCCGGATATATTGGCGCGGGGACTTAACAATAAACCTAAATGTCAGCGGCACTAGCAATCTGGACGGCGCCGCCCGCGTACGGGCCTGGAATGAGCGAGAACTTAAAATCGACGCTCCTATCGGCGTTCAAGCCGCTGATGAGGCCCCTTGTTCGAATCCTCGTTCGCAATGGCGTCT
>JBBIVG010000066.1:0-12920 GCA_037439865.1 Nevskiaceae bacterium | reverse complement strand
TGGGCGCGCTCATGCAGATCAAGGACGCGATGGCCTTCGCGTTCGCGCCGCCGCCGCTGCCCGAGCTCGGATCGACGCAGGGTCTCTCGTTCTACCTCACCGACCAGGCCGGGCTCGGGCGCGATGCGCTCGTCGCGGCGCGCAACCAGTTCCTCGGGGCGGCGGCGCAGAGCAAGCTGCTCGCCGGCGTTCGCCCGAACGGTCTCGAGGACGCTCCGCAACTGCGCATCGACGTCGACCCGGGCAAGGCCGCCGCACTCGGGCTCCTCGCCTCCGACATCAACTCGACGCTCGCGACCGCCTGGGGCGGACAGTACATCGACGACTTCATCGACCGTGGCCGGGTGAAGCGCGTTTACGTGCAGTCGGACGCGCCGTTCCGCATGGTCCCCGAGGATTTCAACCGCTGGACCGTACGCAACCAGCGTGGCGAGATGGTGCCCTTCTCCGCATTCGCCACGTGGCACTGGGAATTCGGCTCTCCCCGCCTCGAGCGTTTCAACGGCGCGCCCGCGGTGCAGATCAGCGGCGACGCAGCCCCGGGCGTGAGCTCGGGCACCGCGATGGCGGAAGTGCAGCGTCTCGTCGCGCAGCTGCCGCGCGGCGTAGGCGTGGAGTGGATCGGACAGTCGTACGAAGAACGCCGCGCCGGTGCCCAGACGCCGATGCTGTACACGCTGTCGCTGCTCGTGGTCTTCCTGTGCCTCGCGGCCATGTACGAGAGCTGGACCATTCCGACCGCCGTCCTGCTGGTCGTGCCGTTCGGCATCCTGGGGACGCTGCTGGCCGCGACCCTGCGCGGCATGGAGCGGGACGTCTTCTTCCAGGTCGCCATGCTCACGACGGTCGGCCTCTCGAGCAAGAACGCGATCCTGATCATCGCGTTCGCCAAGGAGAACCTCGAGAAGGGCATGGATCTCGTCGAGGCGACCATGCGCGCCATCCGCGACCGCCTGCGCCCGATCATCATGACCTCGCTCGCCTTCGGCCTCGGCGTGCTGCCACTCGCGATCGCGACCGGCGCGGGCTCGGGCGCCCAGCGGGCGATCGGCACCGGCGTGCTCGGCGGAATGATCGTCGGGACGACTTTCGGGGTCTTCTTCACCCCGCTGTTCTTCGTGCTCGTGCAGCGCCTGTTCGGTCGGCGCAAGCGGCCCGGCGCCGTGCCGCCCGGCTAGCTCGACGGGGGACTCGGGGCGCGGGGCGGAGCCTGCAGGTCGAGCGTCATCCGCACCAGCGTCGAGTCCTCCTCGTCCATCTTCAGGCCGAACCCCTTGGAACGGGCGAGATCGAGCATCCGCGCGTTCTCGCGCAGCGTCACTCCGGTCATCACCTTGAGCCGGCGCGCGCGCGCCGTATCGATCAGCATGCCGAAGAGCCGGCGCGCGAGGCCCTTCCCCTGCCAATCATCGCCGACCACGATCGCGAACTCGCAGGTCTCCTCGTCGGCCAGCGTGATGTAGCGCGCGACTGCAATCTGCTGCTCGCCCCCCGGCGTGTCGATCACCGCGATCAGGGCCATCTCGCGGTCGTAGTCGATCTGCGTGAAGCGCGACAGCTGCGCCGGCGTCAGGTCGTGGATGGCGAACATGAAACGCAGGAACTTCGACTGCTCCGAGAGACCATGGACGAAGGCGGCCTCGATCGCGGCATCCTCGGGACGGATCGGCCGGACCCGCGCGACCGTTCCGTCCGGGAGCTCGACCGAGCCGAGCAGGTTGCTCGGATACGGGTGGATTGCGACGTGCGAATACGGCAGTGCCGCGGGCGGGCTGCGCATGACGCCGAGCCGCGCATCGACCACGACCGCGCCCCGCTCCGTCACGATCACCGGGTTCAGGTCGATCGAACCGATCCCCGGCATCTCGCACACGAGTTCGGATACGCGCAGCAGGATGTCCTCGACGGCTTCCTCATCCGCGGCCGGCGCGCCGCGCAAGGGCTGTAACGCAATGCTCGCGCGCGTGCGGCGGATCAGGTCGCGCACGAGGAACGTGTTCAGTGGCGGAAGTGCCACGGCGCGATCACGCACGACCTCGACGAGCGTGCCGCCCAGTCCGAAACTGATCGCAGGCCCGAACACCGGGTCCCGCAACACGCCCACCATGACCTCGCGCCCCTCGCCTTGCCCGTACATCCGCTCGATCAGCACGCCTTCGAGCTTCGCGTCCGGCCGCAGCCTCGCGACCTGCTTCATCATCGCGGTGTAGGCGCTGCGGACGCTCGCCTCGTCCGCGAGGCCGAGACGCACGCCGCCGACGTCGGTCTTGTGCGGAATGTCCGGCGAGAGGATCTTCATCGCGACCGGGAAACCCGCCTGCTTCGCGGCCTTCACGGCCTCGGACGCCGAATGCGCGGGCACGCTGCGCAGCACGGGTATCCCGAAAGCCGCGAGCACGCTCTTCGACTCCGCCGGGTCGAGCCATTCCTGGCCCGCCTCAAGCGAGGCGTCGATGATCGCCTGTGCCGCCGCGCGATCCGGCGTCGAGGTCGGACCAAGGGGCTCGGGCACCTGCAGCAGTTGCTCCTGGTTCGCGGTGTACAAGGCGAGTGCAGCGATGGCGTCCACTGCGGACTCGGGTGTCGAATAGCTCGGCACCTTGCTGGCCGCGAAGATGTCGCGGCTCGACGCGACGGACTCCCCGCCCATCCAGCACGCGAACACCGGCTTGCGCTGCTTGCCGGCGATCGCCACGAGTTCGGTCGCCAGGCGGTCCGGGTCCGTCAGTGCGTAGGGCGTCAGGATCGCGAGCAGCGCCTCGACGCCCGGGTCCTCGAGGACGAGCCGGGCGGCCGACGCAAATTGCTCGGCATCCGCGTCGGCACGTACGTAGACGGGATTGGCCCGCGCGTCGCTCGTCGGCAGGAGTGCCTGCAGCTGCCGCGCCGTATCCTCGGTCAGCTTCGGCAACAGCAGCCAGCGGTCGGTCGCGTGGTCTGCAGCGAGCGCGCCGGGTCCGCCCGCGTTCGACACAATTGCAAGCCTCCGGCCGCGTACCCGGGCGCCGGCGCCCAGCGTCGAGGCGGCCGTGAAGAGGTCATAGAGATCGCGGATGCGGAGCGAGCCGGCGCGTCGCATCGCAGCGTCGAAGACGTCGTCGGCCCCGACCAGCGACCCCGTGTGGAACGCCGCTGCATCGGGCCGTTCCGCGTGGCGACCGGCCTTCATCACGACGACCGGCTTCACGCGCGCCGCGGCGCGCAGCGCGCTCATGAAGCGGCGCGCATCGTCCACGCTCTCCATGTAGAGCATGATGCTGTCGGTGGCCGGGTCGTGGACGAGGAAGTCGAGGATCTCGCCGAGGCCGATGTCCGCGCCCACGCCCGTCGAGATGACGGTCGAAAAGCCGACCTGCCGGCCTCGCGCCCAGTCGATCACGGCGGCGCAGAGCGCGCCGGACTGGGACACGAATGCCAGCCGGCCCGGTCGAGGCTGGCGCGGTCCGCAGGCCGCATTCAGCGACACGTCCGTGCGGATGAGCCCCAGGCTGTTCGGACCGAGGAAGCGGACACCGTGCTGACGCGCCCGGCGCTTCACCTCGGCCTCGAGCCGGCGGCCCGCGTCGCCGCCGTCGCGGAAACCTGCCGAAACGATGATGGCTCCGTGGATGCCCCTCTCGCCGCACTCCGTGATGATGTCGGGAACGGCCTTGGCGGGCGCGACGATGATTGCGACGTCCACGGGTCCCGGCAGGTCGCGGACGCTTCGATATGCCGTCCGGCCACCGATTTCGGCATGCGACGGATTGACGTACTCCACGGTTCCATTGAAACCGGTCTTCTCGAGGTTGCGCCGGATGATGTCGCCGAGCGTGCCCTCGTGGTCGCTCGCGCCCACGAGGACGATCGAACGGGGATTGAACACGCTCTCGATCCGGGCTTTGGGCACGACTCGACCTCGGGCGGCCGTCAGGGTCTATGCATGCTAGCGCTGTGTCTGCCAACATTCACTGCAAGTGACCGCAAACAGGGGTCGGTTGATGCCCGTCGCACTGATTTCGCACCCGGCCTGCCGTCTGCACCAGATGGGTGCGGGTCACCCGGAGCAGCCGGCGCGCATAAGCGCCATCGCGGACCAGCTTCACGGACGGCGCCTGTACGACTTCCTCGTGCATCACGATGCACCCCGAGCCACCGTGGAGCAGCTGGCCCGCGTGCACCCGCGCGAATACATCGAGCGGATCAGCATGAAGTCGCCGGAGGAAGGCCTGGCCTTCGTGGACCCCGACACCGCGATGTGTCCTGACACGCTGGAGGCCGCGCTGCGCGCTGCGGGAGCCAGCGTGCTGGCCGTGGATCTCGTGATGTCGGGCGACGTACGCCGCGCGTTCTGCAACGTCCGCCCGCCGGGCCACCACGCCGAACGTGACAAGGCCATGGGCTTCTGCTTCTTCAACAACGTCGCGGTCGGCGCCGCCCACGCTCTCGAGGCGCACGGGCTCAAGCGCGTCGCGATCCTCGATTTCGACGTGCACCTCGGCAACGGCACCGAAGACATCTTCAGGAACGATCACCGGGTCCTGCTCTACTCGAGCTACGAGTACCCGCTGTACCCCGACATGAACCCGCCCTCGGTACCCGGTCACATCGTGAACTGCCCGCTGCCGGCCGGCGCCGGCAGCGATGAGTTCCGCAAGGCGATCGCGGAGCACTGGCTGCCGGCCCTCGACGCGTTTGCGCCGCAGATGATCTTCATCTCCGCCGGCTTCGACGCGCACGCAGCCGATCCCCTCGCCGGCCTGCGCCTGACCCGCGCCGACTATGGCTGGATCACGGAGCAGGCCTGTGCGGTGTCGGAGCGGCACTGCAAGGGCCGCATCGTGTCGACGCTGGAAGGCGGCTACGACCTGTCTGCGCTGGCGACGAGCGCCGCGACCCACGTAGAGACGCTGCTGAACGCCTAGGTAGCACTGCGACTACTCGGAACCGTCGGCCCGGCCCATGATCCGCCCATGGGCGAACGGACCCCGACCCTCCGTGCGCGAGGCCTGGCAAAAGTCTATCGGACCGGCGAGGTCGAAGTGCACGCACTGCGCGGGCTCGACCTCGTCCTCGAGACGGGTGAACTCGTCGTGCTGCTCGGGCCCTCGGGCAGCGGCAAGTCGACCCTGCTCAACATCCTCGGCGGCCTCGACACGGCCACGGGCGGCGAGGCCTGGTTTCTCGACCACGAACTCTCGAAGCTCGACGACGCCGGCCTCACGCAATACCGGCGCGAGCACGTCGGTTTCGTGTTCCAGTTCTACAACCTGATCCCGAGCCTGACGGCAGTCGAAAACGTGGCCCTCGTCACCGAGATCGCCCAACACCCGATGAAGCCTGACGAAGCGCTGCGGCTCGTCGGCCTCGGCGAACGGCTGCATCATTTCCCGGCGCAGCTGTCGGGCGGCGAACAGCAGCGCGTCGCCATCGCGCGGGCGATCGCAAAGCGCCCCGACATCCTGCTCTGCGACGAGCCGACCGGCGCGCTCGACAGCCAGACCGGCATCCTCGTGCTCGAGGCGATCGAGCGCATCCACGAGGAACTCGGCACGTCCACGGTGCTGATCACGCACAACGCCGTGATCGCGGACATGGCCGACCGCGTGCTCGTCATGGGCGACGGGCGCATACACGAAGAGCGCCGCAACGCGACGCGACGCCCCGCGCGAGAGCTCACGTGGTGAACCGGCCGCTGTACATGAAGCTGGTCCGGGACCTGTGGCGTCTGCGAGGACAGGTGCTCGCCATCGCGCTCGTCATGGCTTCCGGCATCGCGGTACTGGTGATGTCGCTCACGACGGTCGAGTCGCTCGAGGAAACGGCGATCGCGTATTACGAGCGCTACGGGTTCGCGCAGGTCTTCGCCCAGGTGGAGCGCGCGCCCGAGCACATGCGTGACCGCATGCGAGAGATTCCCGGCGTGCGTGCGGTCGAGACCCGCGTCGTGCACACCGCCGTGCTCGACATCGACGGCTTCGACGAACCCGTGATCGGCAAGCTGGTGTCGGTGCCCGAGCGCACCGAGGCGCAGCTCAACCGACTCGCGCTGCGCCAGGGACGCATGCCCCGCCTCGGCGCGCCCGACGAAGCGGTCCTGAACGAGCCGTTCGCGCAGGCTCATCACCTGGAAGTCGGTGACAAGCTGCGCGCGGTGATCAACGGACGCTGGCGGATACTGACCGTCGTCGGCATCGCCCTCTCTCCGGAATACGTCTACGCCATCGGCCCGGGCGCGCTGATGCCCGACGACAAGCGCTTCGGCGTGCTCTGGATGGGACACGAGGCGCTGCAGGCCGCGTTCGACCTCGACGGCGCATTCAACGACGTGAGCCTCACGTTGCTGCGGGGGACGAACCCGGAAGGCGTGGTCGAGCGTGTCGACACGCTGCTCGCCGGCTACGGGGGCGTCGGCGCCTACGCGCAGGCCGACCAGCTCTCGAACTGGTTCCTGATGAGCGAAATTGCGCAGCACCGCAAGCTGTCGACCATCCTGCCGACGATCTTCCTGGCGGTCGCGGCCTTTCTCCTGCACATGGTCATGGGGCGGCTCATCGCGGTCGAACGCAGCGAGATCGGTCTGCTCAAGGCCTTTGGCTACCGTAACCGCGATATTGCCCTGCACTACACGCGGTTCGTGCTCGGCATCGGCCTCGTCGGCGTCGCCCTCGGATGGTTCATCGGCTACTGGCTCGGGCTGTACCACACGCGGCTGTACGCCGAGTTCTATCACTTTCCGTTCCTGAATTTCCGGCCGAGCGCGCAGTCGTTCCTGCTGGCCGCCGTGGTAAGCCTCGGCGCAGCGCTCATCGGGGCCCTCAGCGCAGTGCGCGAGGCGGCCGCCCTGCCCCCGGCGCAGGCCATGCAACCGCCAGCGCCGCCGATGTTCCGCAAGACGGTGCTTGGGAGGCTGGGACTCGTGGAGCGACTCGACCAGCCGACGCGCATCCTGCTGCGCCAGATCGGGCGCTGGCCGGTGCGGTCCTTTTTCACGGCCGCCGGCATCGCGATGTCCGTCGCCGTGCTCGTGACCTCCATGCAGTGGCTCGACGCGATCAACCACATGGTCGACGTTTACTTCCTCGACGCGCAGGGACAGGACCTGAGCGTCAGCTTCGGCGAAGCGCGCTCGAGCGAGGTCGTGCGTGACCTCGCCCGGCTGCCCGGCGTGATGTCGGTGGAGCCGATGCGGTCCGTCGCAGCGAAGGTGCGCTCCGGCTGGCGCGAGGAACGCGAGGCCATCCAGGGGCTGCCGGCCAACCAGGCCCTGTACCGCGTATATGATGCAAGAGGGCGTGCCCTGGCGCTGCCGCCGGAGGGCGTCGTCATCTCCACGATGCTGGCGAAGATGCTGGGCGTTGACGTGGGGGACCGGATCACGGTGGAGGTGCTCGAGGGCCGCCGGCCGGTGTTCGAGGTGCCGGTCGTCGAGACGTTCGAGACCTACATCGGGTCGCCCGCATACATGGAGATCGGCGCGCTCGACCGGCTGATGCGTGAGCGACCGAGCGTCACGGCCGTCCACCTGAGGATCGATTCGCGCGACCGCGATCGACTGTTCCGGGAGCTGAAGAATACGCCGCGCATCACGGCGGTCACCGTCAGGGAAGCCGCGGTGCAGACGTTCCGGGACACGATGGCGCAGACCATCATGATCTTCATCAGCTTCTTCATCGTGTTCGCCTGCACCCTGGCGTTCGGCGTGACGTACAACGCCGCCCGCATCTCGCTCTCGGAGCGCGGACGGGAACTCGCGACCCTGCGCGTGCTCGGCTTCACGCGGGCGGAGATCTCTTACATCCTGCTCGGCGAAGTGGCGCTCCTCACGTTTGTCGCCCTGCCGCTCGGCTGCCTGGTCGGCTACGGCCTCGCGAGCTTGCTCGTCCGAGCCTTCGAAACCGAGCTCTATCGCGTGCCCATGGTCATCCTCGCGACGACGTACGGCTGGGCGGTCGCGATCGGGCTGGCCGCGACCGCGGTATCAGCCCTGCTCGTTCGGCGCCGCGTGGATCGGCTCGACCTGATCGCCGTGCTCAAGACCCGGGAGTGAAGCGATGACCGCCGCTGCGAAACGCATCCTGTTCTGGGCACCGCTCGCACTCGCGCTGGCCCTGGCGCTCCTGTGGCTCTTCCGGCCAGCCGCTGTCCCCGTCGACCTCGTAACGATCGGGCGCGGCCCGCTCACCGTGAGCGTCTCGGACGAGGGCGAGACGCGCGTGCGCGACATGTACGTCGTGTCCGCGCCGGTGCCAGGGCAGATGCGCCGCATCGAGCTCGAAGCCGGCGACAACGTGGTTGCCGACCAGACCGTGATCGCGCAGATCGAGCCGAGCGACCCGTCGTTCCTCGACGTGCGCAGCGCCGCCGAGGCCCGCGCCAGCCTCGATGCCGCGGCCGCCGCGCGGACGCACGCCGAGGCGCAGGTGCGGCGCGCACAGGCCGAGCTCGACTTCGCGCAGTCGGAACTGGCGCGCATCCGGGTACTGGCGAAGAGTCACACCGTCTCCGCCAACGACCTCGATGCGGCCGAGAGCCGCGCGAAGGCGACGGACGCCGCGCTCGCCGAGGCACGTGCCGAACTCAAGGTGCGCCAGTCGGAATACGAGGTCGCGCGGGCCCGGCTCATGACACCGGCGTCGCGCAAGCGCGCCGCGGAATGCGACTGCGTGTCCGTGTATTCGCCCGTGAGCGGCGAGGTGCTGCGAGTCGTGAAGGAAAGCGAGGGCGTCGTGCAGTCGGGTACACCGCTGGTCGAGATCGGCGACCCGGACAAGCTCGAGGTCGTCGTGGACCTCCTGTCTGCGGATGCCGTGCGAGTGCAACCGGGCCAACGCGCCATCATCGAGGCCTGGGGCGGGCCGAAGCCGCTGGAGGGCATGGTGCGTCGCGTGGAGCCCTTCGGGTTCACCAAGGTGTCGGCGCTCGGCATCGAGGAGCAACGCGTCAACGTCATCATCGACATCCGGGAGCCGCGCCAGCAGTGGGCGCGACTCGGCCACGGCTATCGCGTCGAGCCGCGCATCGTGCTGTGGGAGGCGCGCGACGTCATGAAGGTGCCGCTGTCCGCGTTGTTCAGGCAGGGCCAGCAATGGGCCGTGTTCGTCGATGACGGCAGACGGGCCAAGCTGCGCACGGTCGAAATCGGCCACGAGAACGGACTCGAGGCCGAGGTCCTGGCGGGGCTCAAGGAAGGCGAGCGCGTCGTGCTGCACCCCGCGGACCGGGTGTCGCCAGGCACGCGCCTGCAGGAGCGAGGCTAGTCGAAGCCAGACGGCGGGAAAAAGCCGCCTATATCCCGTTCCACGAGTTGCGCGAACTTGAGCGTCGTCCTGTCCTCGAGATAGGCGCCCATGACCTGCAGCCCGATGGGCGCGCCGGACGCCGAGCTGCGACCCGTCGGGAACACCGTTGCGGGCAGTCCCGGCAGCGACGCCAGCGCCGGGATCGCGCTCAACCTGTAGTACGGGTGGCGCACTCCATCGATGAGCAGCGTGCGATCGTAGAAGAACGAGTCGTCGTGCGGGAATGCGTTGACGCTGCAGACGGGTGACAGAAAGACGTCGATGTCACGGAATACGACCTCCCACTGCGCCTTGTAGCGCTCGCTGATTTCCAGCATTTCGAGCATCAGTGCCGCGCTGCCTTCGAGACCGTCGGCGATCGCCGAGAGGAACGCGTCGTCGTACGTGCGCATCTTGGCGGCTGCTTTTGCACGCGCGTGCGGCGGTGTGGCGCCGCCGAGGATGCACTGGAGCTGCACCAGGAAATCGCGGTAGTACGTCGTGAGGTCTCCGAACGTCGGCGACAGATCGACCTCGAAAACGGTTGCACCGAGCACCGCGAGCCTGTCGGCGAATGACTGCTGCGCGTCGAGGATGGCCTGCTCGACGGGGATCCACGCGGGCAGTTTGAGAATGCCGAGGCGACACGTGGCGAGTGATTCGAATCGCGGTCCCGGGAGGTCGAGCCGCCAGCCCTTGCCTTCCAGGCCATCGGGGCCCGCCATCACGCCGAACAGCAACCCGAGGTCCTCCGCGCTGCGTGCGAGCGGGCCCTGCACGGCAAGTCGGATGGCCGGATTCGGGTAGTTTTCCTTCCAAGGAAAGTGACCGCTGTTCGATAGCACGGTCGCGCTCGGCTTGTGACCGAAGACCCCGCAGAACGCGGCGGGAATGCGGATGGAACCACCGATGTCGCTCCCGAGTTCCGCCCCGGTCAGTCCCGTTGCCACCGCGGCCGCCCCGCCCCCCGTGCTGCCACCCGACGTGAGATCGGGGTTCCAGGGATTCGTTGTCCGGCCGAACAGCTTGTTCACGGCCTGCCAGTCGGCGTTGGCAATCGGCGTATTCGTCTTGCCGAGGATCACGGCGCCCGCCGCCTTGAGGCGCGACACGTTGGGCGCGTCCTCGTCCGCGATGGCAAGGTCCGGCTCGATCATTCCGCCGGTGGATGGCAGGCCGGCCACGTGAATGCCGTCCTTGATCGTGATCGGCAGGCCGGCGAGCGCGCTTGCGGTCGTGCCTCGCGCCGCATCGATCCCGCGCGCCAGATACAGGGCGGAGTCGTAGTTGGACGTGACGATCGCATTGACGCGCTCCTTGAAGCGCTCGCGCCGCTCCCGGCAGAACGCCACCCATTCGGCGGCCGTTGTTTCGCGCGCGCGGAGGTCTGCGAGTATCTGCGTGGCAGACGAGAAAGGGTTCATATTAGGAGCATCGCTATCGGCATTGCGCCTAGGATCGCACGCCTTGGGCCGGGGTCACGTCAGTGCGTGACCTCGATCTTGTTGTAGACCTTCTTGACGCCCTTGATGCCGAGCGCGATGTCGCCGGCCTTCACCCTGGCCTTTTCGCCGTGGATGAAGCCGCTCAGCAGGACCTCGCCGGCGTAAACGTCGGTGTTGATGTCCCACGCCTTGCTGGCGCTCGTCTCGCTCGCGAGCGCCGACTTGAGCTTCGCCTGGATGGTCGTATCGTCGATCGCCTGCCCGGCCGAGCGGTCCTTCTTGATGATCACCAGCGCGTCGATCACCCTGGTCACGCCGTCGACCCGTGCCGCCGCAGCGATGGCCGCAGCCTTTTCCTCCTCGGACTCGAGGAAGCCACCCAGCTGGACTGCGCCCTGGTAGACCTCGACGTTGATCGCCGTCGAGGGCACGCCCTTCGTGTCGATCAGCAATGCCTTCACCTGGCCCGAGAGCGTAGTGTCGTCGACCGATTCACCGGTCGTCTTGGCGCGCGCCGGGACGGCGAGCACTGTGCAGGCGAAAACGGCGAGGGCAAACAGCCGGTACTTGGTCATGCAGGACTCCTGGTTTTGGCGGGCCCGATCGCGACCCCGCATGTCTGGGACGCCTATGTTAGCCGACCGATGCATCCTGGCCGAATGAGCGCAATTGCGCCGGGCGCAGGGCACTCGCGAATCGCGAATTGAAGAGGCTCGTCGTTCGATCCAGTCTTGCACCATGAAGCCGGCGCGCGATCGTTGCGACGTCTGGTGACGGATCCGCCGAAGGGGGGACAGGGGGTCACATGGACAGGTTCTGGCTCAAGCACTATCCCGCCGGCGTGCCGGCCGACGTCGACGTGACGCGGTACCGGTCCCTCCCGGAAATCATGGACGAGTCTTTCCGCAAGTTCGCGCAGCGTGACGCGTTCGTGTCGATGGACCATGCGCTCACCTACGCGGAAGTGGATCGACTGTCCGCGGCGTTCGGCGCGTGGCTGCAGGCGCAGGGGCTGCAGCGCGGCGCACGCGTTGCGATCATGTTGCCGAACACGCTCCAGTACCCGGTGGCGCTGGCCGGAGCCCTGCGAGCGGGCTACGTCGTCGTCAACGTCAACCCGCTCTACACGCCCCGCGAACTCGAGCATCAGCTCAAGGACTCGGGCGCTGAGGCGATCGTCATTCTCGAGAATTTCGCCGTTACGCTGCAGAAGGTCATTGCGCGTACGGCCCTCAAGCACGTGCTCGTCACCTCAATGGGCGACCTGCTCGGCTTCCCGAAGGGTGCGGTGGTCAACTTCGCAGTTCGGCGCATCCGCCACATGGTTCCGCCCTACTCGCTGCCCGGTCACCTGCGCTTCACGGACGTGCTCGAGGCGGGCCGCCCCATGGAGTTGCACCCCGTGGCGATTGCGCCCGACGACATCGCCTTCCTCCAGTACACGGGCGGCACGACGGGCGTCGCGAAGGGCGCGGTGCTCCTGCACCGCAACCTGATCGCGAACCTGCTGCAGTGCGAGGCCTGGCTCGTCCCTGCGCTCCAGGACACGGGGCGCGGATCGCTGCCGGAGCAGTTCGTGTACGTCTGCGCCCTGCCCCTGTACCACGCGTTCGCGCTCGTCGCGAATTGCCTGTTCGGCATGCGCGTCGGCGCCGTCAACGTCCTCATCGCCAACCCTCGCGACATCCATCAGACCGTCAAGGACGTGCGCCGTCGGCCGTTCAACGTGCTGCCGGCGGTCAACACGCTCCTGAACGCGCTCGCGGAGAACGCGGAATTCAGGAAGCTCGACTTCTCGAACCTGCGCATCACCATCGGCGCTGGAATGGCCGTCCAGAAGGCGGTCGCCGAGAAATGGGTCGCGCTGACCGGCTGCCCGGTCATCGAGGGCTACGGCCTCACGGAGACCTCGCCGGCGGCGGTCGTGAACCCGATCGTCGCGACCGAGTGGAACGGGACCATCGGATTGCCGATCCCCGGTACCGAGATCGCCATTCTCGACGACGCAGGGCGTCCGGTGCCGCTCGGCCAGCCCGGGGAGATCGCAATCCGCGGCCCGCAGGTCATGGCGGGCTACTGGCAGCGTCCGGACGAGACGGCGAAGGTCATGACCGCGGACGGCTTCTTCAAGTCGGGCGACATCGGGATCATGGACGAGCGCGGCTACACCAGGATCGTGGACCGCAAGAAGGACATGATCATCGTCTCGGGATTC
>JBBIVG010000065.1:0-13158 GCA_037439865.1 Nevskiaceae bacterium | reverse complement strand
CACCGGTAGCGACGCCCCGAGACACCGCGGTCGTAGATGCCGCGCAGCGTGCCGGTGCCGATCCTGGCATTGAAATCCACGGTTTGCAGGCTCACGGGCAGCCTCGGTCTCAGCACGACGATTCCCTGGTCGAGGCGAGGCCGCACGCCGAGGAATTCCTGGTACCACGCGCGCAGGTGTTCCGCATTCGACCACGCCTGCAGGTACGTGCCCGTGATTCGCGGCTCGAGTTCGCCCGGGTGAGGAAAGGCATCCAGTGTCTCGGGCAGGCCGCCGACGACTCCGCGATCCAGCGCCAGTCGACTCCGGGCGCCGAACAACGACCACGCCGGCGCGACCTGCTCGAAACGCAGCATCTGGTCGATGAAGATCCCGTCGAGCCACGGCCAGACCGTACCGTTGTGATACGCCTCGTCCTTGTGCCAGCAGCCGGGCGCGAGGTGATATGGGTGGAAGAACGGATCGCCAGGGTCGAGTGTCGCCACGCCCCAGGGGAACACGAGGGTCCGCCAGATCCGCGCCGTGATCGGAGCGGCTTCGCCGTCCGGCAGCAGATCGAGTGCGAACAGGGCGTTCGGCCTCAACGTCGGATCAGCGACTCCCTGCGCGCTCACATGGTCTGCGATCGATACCGGGCCGCCGCCCGCTGGGCGCAACACGAACGAACGCGCGAACGCGCGTCGGACCTGCTCGGCGGCCGAACGCCAGCGCGCCGCAGAGCGCGGGTCGCCGAGAATCTCGGCGAATTCGGCGCCCGCGACGAGTTGCTCGTGCCAGAGCGCCTGGATGTCGTTCGCTCGCGTACCGCGAGGCGCATAGGCGGAGAGATCGCTTGCGCGGCGCGCGTCCATCCATGTCTCGTTGTCCGCATGCACGAGGAGCCCGCGCTGGTCGGTGAATCGCGTGAGCGCGCCATCGATGCTCGCGACCACGTTCGGATAGAGTTCGCGGACCAGGGTCCGGTCACCCGTGTAGCGCAGGTATTCGCGCAATGCGATGACGAATCGCGGCGTGCCGTCGGTCGTGTGGTAATCGAGGCTGCCGGGCTTCACGATGTTCGGCAACCGGCCGTAGAACGGCGAATGCGGATCGAGGTCCTGGAATCGGGCGAACGACGCGAGGATGGCCCGTGCCGCCTCGAACTGCCCCGTGACCAGCGTGGCCCCGGGCAGCGCAATGAAGCTGTCGCGACCCCAGTACTCCGGGAACCACGGCAGTCCCGCGTAGATGCCGTCGCCGCGCTGTCGCGTCAGGAGTTGCTCGGTCGTGAGCGCGATCCAACGCAGTGACGCGGTGAGCGCGGGATCGTCGGTGACGACGTACTGCGGACCGTTGATCGTGCGTTCGAGACGGGCGCGTCGCTCCTCACGCCATTGGGGTTCGTGTGCTGCGGCTTCGCGGCACAGCCCGGCCGCGGCCTCGCGGGTCGGTCCTGCGCAGATCAGGAACGTGTCGCCGCTGCGGGTAATCTCGAGCGACATCGGCGGCGCATCCCTGGACTCGCCCGCCGACAGGTAGAAGCGCCCAGTCTCGTCGGTGCCATCGGCGCGCACCATTTCCCCGTCGATCGTCATGTCGACCGGCCCGGTCGCGCCTTTCACCTCGATGCCGACTACGTCCCGGTCGTCATACAGGCGCAGGGTCTCGATCACGCCGCCTGCGTACGTCCTGGTGAGCGCGTCTGGTCGCACGACGATCGTGACCGCGCTGGCCGGGTCGAGGGTGACGCCACCGATCGAGAGCCGGTAGTCGCTGAAGACCCGGCGACCGGCGACGCTGAGGCCGCGAAACCACGCGTGCTCCGGATGATCGTTGACCCGGGTCTGCGTGTAATAGAAAGCGGAATGATGATTCGTGAACGAGACCGCGCGGTTGGCGTCCCTGGGAACGTCGACCGCCAACCCGTCCAGCGTGGCTGACGGACGGACGGGGAGAGGCGGTGCCTCCGCGGCGACCGACCCGGCCGCCACGAGCGCGGTGAAGCCTGCAAGCGATCTCCGGAATCCCACGCCGCCCTCCGGCCGGACCGACGAGGGCCCATCTTAGGCGGAGAGCGCCCGGCAGGGCCCGCCGAAATGCAGGATGACCTAGTGCGACGTCCTCCACGGCAGGGGAGGCCAGTTCGCGCCACCCTCGTCCGTGGACGCCGGGCCGCCGCGCTCTGAATCCGGGCGGGTCAGGACCTTATGCGCGAAGGACGTGCCCCAGTGGGCCGCGGCCAGCGCCAGGACGACAGGTACGACGACATCGAGGCCAAGCAGCCTGACGGTTTCCAGCCAGCTTCGATCCATGGTCGATCCTCCAGGTCTGACAGGCCGGGACAGGGTCTGCCGGGCATCCGAAGACGCCTCGCCCGGACCCGTACCGGACCCGAGCATCCTAACCCTGGAATGCTGCAGTGCAGCGAAATATATTTGCAGCCGGCGCGAGTGAGCCGCTAACTGCTCGCAAAATGAGGCTATCAACATTGATCTTGCGCCGAACTGCTCCTACATCACCGATACCCTGATCTTGACGGCGGGAGCAAACCCTGTCTTCGCAATTGGGGGCCTTCGGCTATCCTTCGCGGCCTGCCTTGCCGACGACTACAGGAAGACGATTCGTGCCCAGGCCACATCAAAGCGGAACACTCGTGATCCTCGCGCTCCTCGCAGCGGGCTGCGCGTCGCAACCGGCCGCGAAAGAGCCCGAGGTGGCAGCGGGGCCTGCGGTCGCGACTTCGCCTTGCAGGATGACCGCTCCGGAGGAATGCGCCCCGGCTGGCCGGGGACTGCTCTGGTATCGCACCTCGGCCGAGAAGCGGGCCGTCTTCGCGCAGACCTTCCAGTTCGCCGGAGAACGCATCGCCGAACTCGCGGTGGGCCATCGCCCTGGCACCTGGGCGGTCGTCATGGATGCGGACGAGACAATCCTGGACAACAGCGAGTTCCTGCTGGCGATTGCGCGCGGCGAACAGTCCGATGCGCGCGAGGCGTGGATCGCCTGGGCGCAGCAGAAGCGTGCCAGCCTGCAACCAGGTGTCGAAGCTTTCGTGAATCGCGTGCGCGAGCTCGGCGGAATGGCCATCGTGGTCACCAACCGGGACGATGTGGCCTGCCCGGCAACTCAACAGAACCTGGCCAACCTTGGAATCGTCGTGCGCGGCGTCCTGTGCGCCACGAATGGCGTCTACAACAAGAACCTGCGCTTCGACAGCATTCGCGACGGCACCTCTTCGCTGGGCCTAGGACCGATCGATGTGCTCATGTTCGTGGGCGACAACATCCGGGACTTCCCGGGCCGCTCGCAGTGGGCGCCGGACCCGCTCGACTCGTTTGGTAACACGTACGTCATCCTGCCGAATCCGATGTACGGATCCTGGGACAAGAACGCGCTGCACTGAGGGAACCCCGTGATGAAACGCGTACTTCAATCCAGCGTCGCTGCGGTAGCGGCCGGGTTCGTCGCGCTCGGGACCTCGGCAGCCGAGCCCCGTGCCCGCGATCTCGGCGTGCCCTTCGACGGCCAACCGGGACCGCTGAACGCCATCACCGACGTCCGCGGCGTCGAAGTCGGCCACAGCACGATCGTCTCCGGCGAACCGGGTGGCAAGTCACCCATCGTGCGTACAGGAGTGACCGCGGTATTGCCGCGGGGCAAGCGCGACCCGGGCGAGGCGGTGTTTGCGGGCTGGTTCACCCAGAACGGCAACGGCGAGATGACCGGCACCACCTGGGTCGACGAATCCGGGCTCCTCTACGGCCCCGTCATGATCACGAACACGCACTCCGTCGGCGTCGTGCGCGACTCCGTGATCCGCTGGTTCCTCGACCACTACGCCTTCGACACGGAGGACTGGTGGTCGCTGCCCGTCGTGGCCGAGACCTGGGACGGCTGGCTCAACGACATCAACGGCTTTCACGTCAAGCCGGAGAACGCCTTTGCAGCGCTCGATGCGGCCCGCGGTGGCCCCGTCGCGGAGGGCAGCGTCGGCGGCGGCACGGGCATGATCTGCTACGAGTTCAAGGGCGGAATCGGGACGGCGTCGCGCGTCGTGAAGGACGAGTCCGGCGACTACACCGTGGGCGTGCTGGTCCAGGCGAATTTCGGTCGCCGACCCGAACTGCTCGTAGCCGGCGTCCCGGTCGGGAAGGAGATCCCCGAGGAACCGGCCTACGCCGCGCTCGAGCCGCAGCGCGCGGACCGCGACATGGGCTCGATCATCGTGGTCGTCGCCACCGACGCCCCGTTGCTGCCACACCAGCTGAAGCGCATCGCCCGACGCGCCACGATGGGCATTGCGCGCACCGGTGCGGTCGCGGGAAACAGCTCAGGCGACATCTTCATCGCGTTCTCCACGGCGAACCCGGCGGCCGCCGAGGCGAAAGGACTGCCGGCGCTCACGATGCTGCCGAACGAGCGCATCACGCCGTTCTTCGCCGCCACGGTGCAGGCAACGGAGGAGGCCATCGTCAACGCGCTGGTTGCGGCGCGGACGATGCAGGGCTTCGACGGGCACCGTGCCATCGAGCTGCCACACGACCGGATGCGCGAGGTCCTGCGGAAATACAACCGCCTGAAGTGACGCGCACCCGCGGATTTTCCGGCGGCAACGCCGGTTAGATCTTGAGCACGGAGCGCAGCCGCCTCACCGTCGGTGCTCGACCCGTCAGCAGGTTGAACAGCAGCACGCGCAAAAGCGTGCGATGTACGAACGTGTTCATCACTCTTCTCCCCCCGACAGCGCCGCGCGTCGAGCGACAGCGCGCGTTCACTTATCGGGTCTCGACCGTCGTTTTATGAATCGCAGCAGGGTGGAGACGAAATCACCACCCTTGTAGAGTCGGACAAGGGTCAAGCCGACGAGTTCCGCGGGAGCGCCCGCACTCGTCGGCTCGACCCGCCGGGCACAGGGTCTCCGGGCTCGGCAGCGCCCTTCTACCTCACCCGCGGGGCGCCTGGATGACGCAATCGTTATGACGACATGAATTCGCGACGCGTCGCACGCAATTCCACGCTGCATCGCGGCGGCGCGATAATGTGCCGATGCGCGACCGATCGAGGATAGGGCTCGTCATCGCCCTGGTCGCGGTTGCCGGCGGTTGTGCCGCCCCGCCGCCAGTGGCGCGCACTGCGGTACTCCAGCTCACGCCCTATGTCGGGCGGCTCACCACACTCACCGTGACGATTGCCGGGCAGCCACTGCACCTGCTCTTCGACACCGGCGCCGGGCTGACGCTCGTCACGCCAGACGCCGCGATGCGTCTCGTCTGCGCACCGGCCGGACGGTCCGTGGGCTGGCGCATGAACGGCGAGCGCATCGAGTTTCCGCTGTGTGCCGGCGCCGAACTGGCCGTTGGCGATATTCGGCGCGCGCTGCCGGCCTTTGGCATTTTCGATCTCGGAAAGGTCCTACCACCTGGCCTGCCGCCGCTCGACGGTGTCCTCGGGCTCGATGCGTTCCTGGGCTCCTGCGTGACACTCCAGCTTGGCGCGCGGAGGCTGGAACTGCACGACGACTCCTGCGATGAGCAGAGCAGGGCAGGGTGGACGGAAGCACCGATGCGCGTGGCCACCGGGGTCGATGGCGCCACTGCCGTCGTGTTCCTCGGGGCCTCCGCACCCGGCGGCCGCACGCTGTGGCTCGAACTCGATTCCGGCAACCTCGACGCGATCCTGCTGGCGCCGGCAAGCGCCGCGGCCCTGCAGGTGAGCGAGGGCGGAGGGGACGCCGCCGTCTCGCTGACCTTCCGGGGTCTTTCGACGGCAGCGATGCCCGTGACGAGGCGCGAACTGCTGCACGACGGCGCGCTCAACGCGAGTTTTCTCGAGCGGTACGACGTGCGCCTCGACCTTGGCCGCCAGCGTGCGTGGCTGCGACCGTCCAAGTTGGTTCAGTGACGAGCGTCAGTTCGTCGCAAGGTTGAACTTCGCGCGCAGGAACTCGACGAACGTGCGGCACCGCGACGGCAACCAGCGCAGCGGCTTCGCGCCGGGCGTAAGCGGGGCGTAGGGCATCAACAGCATCAGGGCCAGGTACACGAGAATCACGCCGCCGCCGGAGAGCAGCAGCAGGAGGACCGTGAAAACCCGGAGCGCCGTGGCATTGAGACCGAAGTAATGCGCGAGTCCGAGGCACACGCCGCTGACCACGGCGCCTTCGCTGATCTGCTGCAGCGGTCGCGCCGCTTCCGGCGTCGCTCGCTGTGAAGCCGTAGCCGTCGCTCCCGGCACCTGGACCGATCCGATCTCTGCGAGCGCAGGGAGCAGTTCCGCAAGGGTCACGACGTTGCGATCAGGAGGTAGGCGACGCGCACACTGGTCGGCCACGGCCTGCTCGAGGTCATTCAGGATCTCCTGCGGATCGGGATCGCCTTCGAGCAGGCTCGCCGACTCCGCGAGGTACTGCTCCAGGCGCACAAATGCCGCTTCCTCGAATTGAAGCGTGCTGCGATTCAGACGGACTGTCGTGGAAATGCGTTGCATGGCTCAGTGTCCGATGACTGCGATCGTGCGGTTGATCAGGTTCCAGTACTCGTCGAGCGCCGCAAGCTGGGCCCGCCCGGCCTCGGTCAGCCGATAGTACTTCCGCGGAGGCCCAACGTCCGATTCCTTCCATTCGTACTGCACGAGATCCTCGCGGCGCAGCTTGCTGAGCAGGGGATAGAGAGTGCCCTCCTGGGTCGTGAATTCCGTACCTGCCAGGCGGCGCAGGATGTCCGGAACGTACATGCTCTTGGCGCCGACGATCTTCAGCACCAGGAACTCGAGGAGTCCCTTGCGGAGGGGCGCAAGTTTGGATTCGTCAGTCATTTGCTCATGGACAGGTACCTTGTCTTAACAAGGTACCTGCTTTCGGACCTATCCGCAAGAGCGTTGGACCGGGTCAGCCTGCCCCGAAGGCCCGTGCTCGCTTGCGGCCGCCTCGACGGCAATGGCGTAATCGCTTGCAGGCGAAGGCCACATGCGCAGACACGAAGCATCGGTTCGTTAACGTAGGGGATCGTTGAATGGCTACAGGCGAATGCAATTGCGGCGCGGTGCGCTACGAAATCGAAGGGGACCTTCCCGGGGTCTTCGTGTGCCATTGCTCGATCTGCCGCAGGGCGACGGGCAGCAATGGCATTGCGGTCGTGGTCGTACCAAACGATCGGTTCCACTGGGTTGAAGGCAGGGAACACATCGCGACGTGGAAGAAGCCCGATAGCGACTGGCAAATGTGGTTCTGCAACGTTTGCGGATCGCCCGTGCCCGGCGAGAACAACGCCACGACGATGTTCATTCCGGCCGGGTCCATCACCAGCGGAGGTGATGATCTACGGGTCATACACCACGTTTGGGTGGGTTCGAAGGCCGTCTGGGACGAAATCGGTGATGCGGGCAAGCGGCACCCGGAAGGATTCGGCGGTTAATTCCGAGGCGCAAGTGCCTCCGCGGCCAGGCTCCATTCGACGACGCGTGGTGGCGTTCTGTGGCGGCTACCTGATCGCCTATTTCGTCGCGAGTTACATGGACCTGGCGACGACCTCACTCGGCCTGCAGCGGGCTGGCGCGTACGAGAAGAACGTCTTCGCGACCGACGCGACGGGTTACCTGCCAGTGCGCGCCTGGCTGCTCACCGCTGGCGGCGCAATTGTGATGACGGGCTGCATCCTGTTCGCAGCAAGGTTCCGAGCCTCTGTTGATCCGCGGTGGCTGCGCGAGCCTGTCCGGTCGTTCGGCACCTTGTACGTGAATCCGTTTTCGAAAGAGGCGCTCAGTGTCTCTCCCATGCACGCGCTCAGCCTTGCCATTGGATTCGTGCTGCTGCGGATTGTTGCCGCCGCGAACAATCTGTCGGTCTATTGGATCGATTTCGGGCCGATGGGCGAGTTGATCAAGGCGATAGGGGCCAGGACGTCGCCGCTCGCAGGATTTGCCATCGTTGCATGTTCGTCTTACCTGGTCGCCTGCGTCGTCGTATCGCCCATGGCTGCGCGGATCATCGCGTCCTGGCGATCGACGCCATGAACCCGTGAACGACCCTGGGACGGCGCGAAGCGCCGGCGCGCTGCAATGGTGCCCCGGACTTGCCGGTGGAACTTGTGGTCCACAAGGCGTGCCTAACTCGATGTCGCGACGCACGAGCGCGCGACACATCGAGCTGGCGCGTGTCCGCAGGCGTCGGGCCGCGCGCGCTCCGATAGGGCTCGACCTCAGCGACGCCTCAGCAGCCCGATTCGGGCGGAGGAACACGCATGAAGATCCTGGGGAGAATCCTGTTCGCGACGGGAGTGGTGGCAGCGCTGGCGGCAATCGCGCTGCCTTCGGTGGCCGCGGCCGGCGGCAAAGTGGATACCACGTTCAATGCCGCAAACTTCAGCCCCGGAACGGCCATAGACAACAAGTACTGGCCGCTCATCCCGGGGACCCAATTCGTCTTCACGGACCAGTCGGCCGATGGTTGCGAGGTCGAACTGTTCCAGGTGACGAACAGCGTCAAGAACGACTTCCCGCCACCTTACGATTCGATCATTGCCACCGAGATCCTGGACCGGTCGTGGCTGAGCCCGAAGTGCGACGGCCACTACGCACTGACCGAGACCGCGCAAGACTGGCACGCGCAGGACAACGACGGCAATGTCTGGTATTTCGGCGAGAACACGGTGGCCTACGATGCAGACCAATGCCCAAGCCTCGAGGGAAGCTGGACCTCCGGAGTGAACGGCGCTGAACCGGGCATCATCATGCTCGCCCACCCGCAACCGGGCGACACGTATCGGCAGGAATTCGACGCCGGAAACGCCGAGGACTGGGGCAAGGTGCTCCGACTGAACGATACGGTCAAAATTGGCCTGGGGGCATTCGCCGACTGCCTGGTTACCAAAGAGTGGAGCCCGCTCGAAAAGGGTGCCGTGGAGCAGAAGCTCTACTGCCCGGCGGGAGGCGGCCTCATGCTCAACTACGAGTTGAAGGGCAAGACCCTTCGCATCGAGTATGCCGGCAACTCGCTCCCCGACGGCGACTACGCGCAAGAGGGCGTCTGTCCGAAGCAGTGATAGCTGTCTGCTCGCCGCAGGCAGGATCCATCTCCGTTCCGGCCGCTTTACTGAGCGGCCGGAACCGGGGGTGGCCTTCCTGCCCGTGAGGAGAACCGGCCCGCGACGGGGTCGACGTCCTTGCGGCGGCCTGCGTTGGGGCGGCGAATCGTGATAGCGATCGGGGCTATCATGGCTATCGGAATGATCCGTTCATTGCCAATCGTCGCGCTGAGCCTGGTAGTGCTCGCCGGACCATGCGGCGCGAGCGAAGCGACCGAATCATCCGAGCCTCTCGATTCAATTGTCGTGACCGGGCGGCGGGACGAGGCGCTGCGGAGATTCGTCGAATCACTGGCGCAGACCGGCCCGACCGGGCAGTTGGCGCGCTGGAGACACACGATCTGCCCGGCCATCGTCGGCATCGAGCCGACGCAAGCGGAACGGATGGCACAACGCATCGCGGACGTTGCGCAATCCGTCGGCCTCATCCAGGCGTCCTCACACTGCCGTCCCACGATGCTGATCATCGTTGTGCCTGACCCGGGTGAGTTGGCGGCGCAACTCGCCGGCAAATACCCAGTCACGTTGGGACACGATGGGCGCTGGCGGCTGAAGCGATTCGTGGAGAGCCAGCAACCGGTACGGTGGCTTGCGTTGACCGATCCGTGCGGCGGCGGCTATGGCTGCGGGCTGCCGAATTCGCACATCGTCTTGTCGACGAAGCCGACATTTACAGGAATCGTGGTCATCGTGGACGCGAGGCGGCTCCCGGGCTATTCGCTCGGGGAACTCTCGGACTACCTGGCCCTGGTTACCCTGTCGAATCCGCCTTCAGAAAGGCAGCCGCCACCGGATTCCATCCTGTCGATGTTTGACAGGCCGCGGCCTCCCGGGGCCCAGTACGAATTGACTCAGTACGACCGCGCGTTCCTAGCCGGACTCTACAAGGTCCCGCTGGACCAGAGAGCGCGCTCTCAGCAGACGTCCATCGTCAGTCGAATGAACAAGAGCCTCGACGATGGAGAGCCGCCTGCCGAGCGAACGGAGCGCGACACGCGCTGAGCATCGCGGCGTCGCGACTCGGCTCGCCGCAGCGGACCGCGATCATGGCGATTGCGAAACGTCCGCGTAAAAGTCGACGAGCAGGGCGGTCGAAATGCTCAAGGTCCCGGTCTCCGGGTCTCGTTTCAGTCCAGATCTGAGTACGCATAATGTATATTATGTCAACTCTACGATGTTCGCGGGTAACGTAGCAAGCCCTCCTTGAATCCTCCGCACCCGCCCGATCGAATCGATCGGCTCCCGTCCTGCCGTGTACCCATCCCTTGCCTCGTCGCACCACCCCGGGAGCCCATCGAGTGACCAGCCTGTTCAGTCCGACCCGCATCCACGATCTCTCCTTGCAAAACCACATCGTCATGGCGCCGCTCACCCGCAACCGGGCGGACGCGATGGGCGTACCGAAGCCTTTTGTCCGTGACTATTACGCCCAGCGCGCCAGCACAGGACTCATCGTGTCAGAGGGCACCCAGACTAGCTTCGCCGGCCAGGGCTACTGCCGGACACCCGGCATTCACACCCCGGAACAGGTCGCTGCCTGGAAGCTCGTCACGGACGCGGTCCACGCGCGCGGGGCAAAGATGTTCATGCAGTTCATGCACTGCGGCCGCATCGCGCACCCGCTCAACCGTAGTATTCCGGATGCGCCTATTGCACCTTCGGCCGTCCGTCCCGCCGGCCAGATGTGGACCGACCAGCAGCAGCTGCAGGACTACCCCACACCGCGCGCACTCGAAACGGCCGAACTGCCGGCCCTCATCGACGAGTTTGTCGCTGCGGCCCGCAACGCGATGCAGGCCGGTTTCGACGGCGTCGAACTGCACGCCGCGAACGGCCACCTGCTGAACCAGTTCCTCGCCTCCAACACCAATCTGCGCACCGACGGCTACGGCACCTCGGTGCAGGGACGCATCCGCTTTGTGGTCGAAGTCGTCGCGGCTGTCGCGGCCGCCATCGGTGCGGCACGCACCGCCATCCGCGTCTCACCCGGCCACATGTTCAACGACCTCGTTGACGCCAATCCCCTCGAAACGCACCGTGCGCTGCTCGATGCCCTGCCCACCGCGAGCCTGGCCTACGTGCACGTGATGCTGCCGGACGCGTTCAGCCCGCAGCTCAACAATGCGAGCGACCCACAGGCCGTGCTGCCCGCGCTGCGTCCGCACGTGAAGGGCAACCTGATCGCGGCCGGCAATCTCACCGCCGCGAGCGCCACAGCCATGCTCGACTCCGGGCTGATCCAGCTGGCCGTCTTCGGGCGCCCGTTCATCGCGAACGCGGATCTCGTCGAGCGACTGAGGAGCGGCGCACCGCTCGCCGCTCGGCGCGAGAACCTCCTTTACACGGCGGACGCCGAGGGCTACAGCGACTACCCGCCACTCGTGCCATAGCGGCCATCGCTCCGCCTGGTGATGCCAGGCACTGCCCGGACATCCGACGCTCTACGGGCAATAGCGACCTGGAGCAGACTTCGACGTGGCTCTGGCTTATAATTGGCGGTTGCAATTCATCCATTCCATGGCCCGCGAGGAACGAAGTGAGTCAAGCGCAGCAAGACCTTCAATTGAAAGTTTGGAAAGATCTCGCCATCAGCAAGCAGATCCTGATGCGAGCGGCCACGGACGCGCTCAAGCTCGACCCGGAGTGCACGCAGGAAGAGCTGAAGGAAGCACTCGAGGCTGCGCTGAAGAAGGTCGCCAAGGCGGATACAGACCTTGTCACCGCGAAGAAAGAGGCGACGGCCGCTATCACTGCGCTCGAGAAGAAGTTGGCCGAGAGCGAGCACGACCGGGCCATTGCGCAGAAGGCGGCGGCCGAGGCGAAAGCCGCGTACGAAGGCGCGGTTCAGCAGATGGCCAACCAGCGCGCTGCCGCCGCGACGGACCTGCAGAAGGTCAAGGACCGTCTGGCCGAGCGCGAGAACTCACTCAAGGCGATCAACACGGCGCTGGCAGACACGCCCGCAAACGTCCTGAAGAAAATGAATGCGCTCAAGAAGCAGAAGCAGGAGGAAGCGGATGCGCGTCGCCAGGTCGAGTCCGCGCTGAATACGCTTCGTACCGAGAAGCGCCAGCAGGATCAAATGTTGGCGGACGCGCGGCGTAACGGTGCGACCTTGGTGAGCCGTTATCGCGACCTGCACGCGCTGTCGCTGAAGCTGCTTGAGCAGCTCCAGCCGCTGGCCGAGGATGCGACGAGCCTGCCTGAGGTTCCCGAGCTGGATACGAAGCTGCTGGAAGCCGTCGAGCAGCCCCCGGAGAGCGTCTAAGAGCGCCCTGCCCAACCGGTCCGACGACGTCGCAGGCGTCGAGCTCGCGCAGTGAGCGTCTGCCCCGGCCGTCTTCGACCGACACTTGGAAAGAAAGCGCCCCCGAACGGGGGCGAAGATTTCGGAGGACCGGGACGCCGCCCGGCGTCCCATCCTGCACGGAGCCGGAAGATGGGGGACAACCGGCGCAATTAGTGCACTGCGACCGTTAGACGTCGGCTCCCGCCGTGTCCGTCAGTCGGCCGTGAATCCAGCCGACTTGTGACTGCCGTCGCAGTACGGCTTCGTCCGCGACTGTCCGCAGCGGCAAAGGAAGAACTCCTGTCCGCGGTTGAGGGTGTGGCCGGTGCCGGCAATGATCTCGACCGGTCCGATGATCCTGAGCGGACCGTTTTTCTTCGGCACCACCTCGAGCGGGCCGTTTCTCACCGCGAGCGCCGCGGACTCCCGGGCGGCCGGCTCACCGCTCGCCACGAATCCCGCCGTCGCGTGCGACCCGTCGCAGTACGGCTTGTGCTGCGACTGACCGCAGCGACACAGCGTGGCCCGATACCCGGCGGGCGCGCCGTTGATGGTCAGCGTTCCCCGCAGCGCCAGCGGACCGTTCTCGAGCACGCGCACCGTGTTCACCAGCGGTGCCGCCTCGTCCGCTCCGCCATCCAGGCGCCGCGCCACGATCGCCCCCGACGGGCAGTTGCGCGCCAAGCCGACCACCTCCTCCGGCGTGGCGGCGTCGGGGTGAATCCACTCCCCCGCCACGTTCGGCACGAACACGTCCGGCCGCTCCAGCACGCAGTGCCGCGAATGGACGCACTTCGACCCGTCGAACTC
>JBBIVG010000064.1:0-13163 GCA_037439865.1 Nevskiaceae bacterium | reverse complement strand
AAGCGCCCACGCCGTCGACGCGGGCGCGGGAAGGGCCCGTCCGGCGGCGGCGAATCGGGCGGCGCGCCCACGCCCCCGGCCGAGGGCTGACCTCCGGGCCCGACCTCAGGGCACCAGGTCGCGGAGCGCGCGGATGCCGGTGAATCCAGGCACCGCTGCGTGCGGTGCCTGCGTCGAGTCCGGCTGCAGGACCTGGTAGAGCCAGCGCACGCCGGCATGCCGTGCGGCGGTCAGCACGGAGATGCTGTCGTCCACGAACAGTGTCGAGTGCGGATCGACACCGTGGCCCTGCGCGAGTCGTGCCCAGAATTCCGGTGACTCCTTCGGCACGCCGAACTCGTGCGACGAAATGAGCTCGTCGAAATGGCGCTCGAGCCCGGTCTGGCCGTTCTTGATGGCGAGGCTGATCGGGTGGGCGTTCGTCGTGAGCAGCACCCGCTTGCCGCGCTCGCGCAGGCCATCGAGGAACTCGACGGCCCCGGGGAGGTAGCGGATGTGGCTCCGCATCCGGAGCTTCAGCGCGGCGACGTCGAACCCGAGGTCCTCGCTCCAGTGATCGATGCAGTACCAGTCGAGCGTGCCACGCCTGGCGTCGAACCGCGGCTTCAGCTGCGCCAACGATGCGTGCTGGTCGAGCCCGCGCTCCTCGCCCCAGCACCGCGGCAGTTCCTCGAGCCAGAAGAGGTTGTCGAAGCGCAGGTCGAGCACCGTGCCGTCCATGTCGAGGCACACGGTCTCGACGGCAGGCCAATCCGGCAGGGGCGGGCTTTGTTCGGCGGCTGCGGCTTGCACGGCGCATCGGGGTGGCTGGGAGACGGCTATCATAAGGCCAGCATCACTGGCCCCTGGAGCCTCGCTTGGCCACGGATCCCGCCCGACTGCTGACCGGCGTACTCGACGCCGTGGCGGCCGCTTCGACGGCCATCCTCGAGGTCTACTCATCATCGCACGACGTCGAATACAAGGCCGACGAGTCGCCGATCACGCGCGCGGACCGGGCTGCGCAGGACATCCTCGCGGCGCGGCTCGCGCTGCTGGCCCCGGGCATCCCGATGCTCTCGGAAGAAGCGGAGGCCGCCCACGACTTCGAGGTGCGCCGCAGGTGGCGCGAGTTCTGGCTCGTGGACCCGCTCGACGGCACGCGCGAGTTCATCGGCCGCAACGGCGAGTTCACCGTGAACGTCGCGCTCGTCCGCGAGCACGAGCCCGTGCTCGGCGTGGTTGCGGCACCCGCCCTCGCCCTCACCTACTACGCGGCCCGCGGCCACGGCGCATTCCGGATCCAGGGCCACCCGCAGCCCGAGCCCATACGCGTGCGAGCCGCGGCGACGCCGCTCGTGGTCGTGGGCAGCCGGTCCCACCGCGGCGATTCGCTCGACGGGTTGCTCACGCGGATCGGACCGCACGAACTGCGACCCATGGGCAGCGCGCTCAAGTTCTGCCTCGTGGCGGAGGGCTCGGCCGACTTCTACCCGCGGCTCGGGCCGACCTCCGAGTGGGACACCGCTGCGGCGCAGGCGGTGCTCGAGATCGCGGGCGGCGCCGTGACGACGCTGGACGGGAAGCCGCTCCGGTACAACCAGCGGGACACGCTGCTGAATCCCCACTTCATCGCTTTCGGCGACCGCTCGCGCAACTGGCCGGCACTGTTCTGAGCGATGGAACTCTCGTGGACGATCCTCGGCCTGCTCGCGCTGGGACTCGCGGGCGCCTGGTACTGGTACGACAGCCTCGGCGCCCGTGAGCGCGCGAACGAGGTGGCGTTCGAGACCTGCCGCAGCACCGGCGTCAGCCTGCTCGACGGCACGGTGGCTTTCCGGCGGATCTGGCCGGTCCGCGGCGACACCGGGACGCTGCAATTGCGGCGGACCTACGTCTTCGATTACACGCGGGACGGGAACACGCGCGAGCAGGGTTTCGTCATCCTGACAGGGCGGTCCGTGGACAGCGTCGGGCTCCAGGCGCGACCCGGGGCCTACCCCTTTTGACGCGCGCGGGGCTAAGCTACCGGACCTCAACTCGATCAGCCGCAGCAAGATCCCACCGATGGCGGAAGCGAGCGACAACGTCGATACGGAAGGCTTCCGGCACCTCGAGCGCCTGCGCCAGCTGAGGATCGAGCACCGCGACCTCGACGACGTGATCCACCGGCTGCAGCTCGACCTGTACGTGGACCAGGTCCAGCTGCGCCGGCTCAAGAAACGCAAGCTGCTGCTGAAGGACCAGATCGCGCGGCTCGAGAGCCAGCTGATCCCCGACCTCAACGCCTGACCCGATGCAGCAGTCACTGCAAACGGCAGCCGAGGTCGTCGAGCAACTCCTCCTGCCGGTGAACCTGCTGCAGTTCGCGGTCATCGCCGTGTCGATCCTGCTCGCATGGTGGATCGCCGGCCTGCTGCGCCCGCGGCTCGAGCGCACCGAACCGCCCTCCGACCTCCGTGGCCGGCTCCGCGAGGCGGCGTGGGTCACCGCGCCTTACGTGGCCGCTCCGGTGCTGCTCGCGACCGCGGACGGCATGCTGCACGCGACGGGAATGCCTGCGCAGCTCGTCAACGGCGCGGTGCAGCTCGCCGCCCTGCTCGTTCTCATCCGCCTCGCGGTGTACGTAGTCCGCGTGTCGCTCGGCGCACGCGCGAAGATCAAGGGCTGGGGTACGCCGATCACCTTCGTCGTCTGGGTCTTCCTGTCGCTGCGCCTGCTGGGCTGGAGCGACGCGGTGATCGAGCTGCTCGATGGCATGGGCATCACGGCCGGCAGGACGCGCATCTCCGTCTGGTCGGTCATGAAGCTGCTGGTGACGGTGAGCCTGTTCGTGATCGTCGCGCTGTGGATTGCGCGCTGGCTCGAGCGGCGCGTCCTGAAGCTCGACGCGCTCGCACCCAACATGCGGATCGGGATCGCCAAGTTCCTGCAGGCGTTCCTGGTCGGTCTCTCGGTGCTCGTCGGCCTGAACGCGGCAGGGCTCGATCTCACCACCCTCAACGTGCTGACCGGCGCGATCGGCATCGGCCTCGGGTTCGGCCTGCAGAGCATCGCGGCCAATTTCGTGAGCGGCTTCGTCCTGCTGATGGACCGCTCGATCAAGCCCGGCGACGTGATCAGCTTCACCGGCACCACCGGCACCACGACCGAGGGCTTCGGCTGGGTGGAGGAACTTCGTGGCCGGTACGTCGTCGTGCGGGACCGCGACGGCGTCGAGACGCTGGTGCCGAACCAGCACCTGATCACGAATCCCGTGATCAACTGGAGCTACACCGATCCGCGCGTGCGCCTCAAGCTGCCGGTGCGCGTGAGCTACAAGGACGACCCGGAACTGGCGATGCGTTTGATGATCCAGTCCACCGCCGGCCACCCGCGAATCATCCGGGACCCGGCCCCCGTCGCGCGCCTGATGGCGTTCGGCGACAGCGGCATCGAGCTCGAGCTGCGCTTCTGGATCCCGGACCCGGCCGCAGGCGTCAATAACGTCCGCTCCGACGTCAACCGCGCGATCTGGCGCCTGTTCCGGGAACATGGCATCACCATCCCGGTGGCGCAGCGCGAGATCCGCGTCGAAATGGTGAACATGCGCGCGGACCTTCCCGGGCCCGCCCGCGACACCTGAGCCTCGATGCCCATCGCAATCAGCGGCGCGCTCGCGATTCCCGACGAGCTGGTCGAGTGGCGCGCCGTCCGCGCTTCCGGTCCGGGCGGGCAGAACGTCAACAAGGTCTCGAACGCGGTCGAGCTGCGATTCGACTCGGCGGCGTGGCCGGCGCTGGCGCCCGCTGCCCGCCTGCGCCTCGGCCGGATCGCGGGGCGGCGCATGACGGACGCCGGCGTCATCGTGATCGACGCACAGCGGTTCCGCTCGCTCGAGCAGAACCGCGCCGATGCCGTGGAGCGCCTCGTGCAGATGGTTCGCGCCTCACTCGTCGAACCACGGCCCCGGCGCCCGACGAAGCCGACGCGCGCGTCGAAGGAACGCCGCCTCGCCACGAAGGCGCGCGACGCACGTACCAAGAAACTGCGCCGCCCGGCGCGGCCCGAAGACTAGGTCAGGCGTCCGCCGTCACTTCTTCTCGGGCCCGCTCGGCATCGACCACGTGCCCTTGGCGGCGTCGAGCTTGTGGCAGCTCGTGCACTCGCCCTGGTACTCGGTCATGAAGCGGTTCTTGTCCCCGCCCACCAGGTGGATCCGGTGGATCATGCCGGCGAGCGGTGGCGCCTTCTTCGAGTCCGCCGAGTGGCAGTCGGCGCACGCGGCCGGGACGTCGTCCAGCGAGTCTGCCGCGTCCGGGTGCTTGCCCTTGAGTACGAGGCCGGCCGGGGCACTTCCCTGGACCGTCGTGCGCAGCGCCGGACTCACCTTCCCGGCCGTCCACTCCTGCAGCTGCGTACTGAGCCGCGCGTCGGTGGGCGGCTTGTTGACGTGGCAGTCCACGCAGCCCTTCGGGAAGGCATCCGGGGCGTTGATGCCCGGTATCTTGCGCGCAGTCTGAGTCGCCCCAGGCGCAAGGCCTGCGAACATGAGCAGGGCCACTGCCGCGGCGGCCGTAATGGACGTCATTCTCCGCATGGTTCCCTCCTGTACGACTAGCGGTGCACGACCTGAAGGATCGAGTTTCGGATCTGCTCGTGCAGCACGAGCTGCGCGTCGTTGACGATCGCCTCGAGCATGACGGGCTCGAACGTCAGCCTGCCGTCGGCGCTCTCGCCGAGCACCCGGCGCGAGCGCAGCAGGTCGAGGAAATTGCCGAACAGCGCGCGGTCGAAGAACTCGGGAGAGTTGAGCTCGTAGAGCATCGACATGCGCTGCGCCGTCAGCTGGCACTGGCGCTCGAGTGCGTCCTGCGTGAGCTTGCCGCTGCCGGCCTTGAGCAGCAGGGAGACGGCGATGTAGTAGCGCTCGATGATCGGCACGGTCGCGCGCGCGAGCACCGACAGCTGCACCGCTTCGGGCGATTCCGCCGGCGGGCGCCGCCATTCGCTGCGGTCCTCCGAGGCGGCGAGCAGGCCGTGGTTGAACAGGTCCTCGAGCATGCGGTCCACGACGCCGGGCAGCTCCGCTTCGTCCCACCGCAGGAAATACTCGTCGGCGACGTACGGATAGACGCGGCCAGCGAGGCGCAGCAGGTCGGCGCGAGCGACGGTCGCGTTGTTCAGGAACGCGCAGGCGATCAGTGAGGGCAGCAGCAGCAGATGCAGCGCGTTGTTGCGGAAATAGCTGGTCAGGACCGAGGTCTCCTCGGTCATGTAGAGGATGTCGCCGAGTTCGTGCGGCTGTCGCTTCAGGATGCCGAGCGACATGCCGTAGCGGATCATGGACTCGCCGTCCATGTCGGTCACCCAGGCCTTGTCGGAATACGGCGCCCGCCGCAGCAGCGAGGCATAGAGCTCGAGCATGCGGACGAGGTCCGCTTCGCCCATGCGCTGGCGGGCAGTCGCGAGCAGTACGAGGCCGATCAGGTTCACCGGCGTGACGCAGGCCGCTGCGTTGATGCGCGTCATGATCGTCGTGGCCAGCTCCGTGACGACCGGGCTGAGCCACGCCGGCCGGTCGTCCGAGCCCGAGGGCTCGCGGTTCCATGCCGGGTTGTGCTTCAGGATCACGGGGTCGAGCGGCAGCGGCTCGCCGAAGCTCACGTACACCTTGCCGAAGCGGCGTCGCAGCTCCGGGATGGTGCGCAGGAGCATGAACACCGATTCCTTTTCCTTCGGCCGGCCGGAGAGTTCGCCGATGTAGGTCCGCCCTTCGACGAGGCGCTCGTAACCGAAATAGACCGGCACGAAGACGACCGGGCGCGTCGGCTCGCGGATGTAGCTGCGCACCGTCATCGCGAGCATGCCGGTCTTGGGCTTGAGCAGCCGGCCGGTGCGGCTGCGCCCGCCCTCGATGAAGTACTCGATCGAGTGGCCGCGCGCCATCATCAGGCCGAGGTACTTCGTGAAGACGGCCGAATAGAGCGCATTGCCCGAGAAGCTGCGGCGCATGAAGAACGCGCCGCCCCGCCGCAGGAAGGAGCCGATCACGGGCAGGTTGAGGTTGATGCCGGCGGCGATGTGCGGCACCGCGAAACCCTTGTGGTACACCACGTAGGACAGCAGCAGGTAGTCCATGTGGCTGCGGTGGCAGGGCGCGTAGATGATCTCCGCACCGTCCTCCACCGAGCCGAGGCTCGAGAAGTTGGCCAGCTCGACGCCGTCGTACAGGCGATTCCAGAGCCGCCCGAGCACGCCCGACATGAACACGACGAAGGTGTGGGAGTAGTTCGCCGCGATCTCGTACGCGTAGGTCTTCGCGGCCTTCAGCGCATCGCGCCGCGAGAGGCCGCGTGCCTGCATCTCGCCGCGCACGTTTTCGCGCACGACCTGCGTCCTGAGCACCTGGGCCACGATCGTTCGCCGGTGCGAAAGGTCGGGCCCGATCGTCGCCGTGCGCTGGTTGCGGAACTGCGTCCGCAGCTGGCGCCACAGCCGGCGCGGGCTCCGCGGCGCCCCGCGCGTCTCGTCGGCACCGGGCTGCACGGGCAGCGGCTCGCCGATGAGCAGGAGCAGGTTGCGGCCGTTCACCACGAGCGACAGCAGCTTGCGGAAGCGCCCGCCGATGTCCCAGCCCTCCGCGACCCACAGCCGCAGCCAGGACCGTTCGCGATCGGGCGCGCGGCCCCAGAACAGGCTCACCGGAACGATGTCGGCGTCAAAGGCGGGATCCGCCGTCGCGAGGCCGTTGAGCGTGCGCAACGCATCCGGCATGCGCCGATCGACGCGTTGCCCGAGGAAGCCGGCGCGACGGGCCATGAACAGCACCGACCCAGGCAGGAACGCGCCGGAGCCGAGGGGCGCGAGCGGCATGGGCAGCGAGCGCTCGCTGCAGACGTACTCCAGCACGGCGAGATCGATCACGCTGCGCTTCTCGAGCGCGTAGACGACGGGGCGCTCCTTGCGGAGCGCTTCGGTGAAGTTGTCCGGGAGCACGGACGGGCGCACCCAGAGCGCGACAAAGCGGCGCACGAGCGGGAGCAAAAGCCGCTCCATCGCCGTGAGATCGCTCATCCCGGCAGCCGTCCTGCGACCAGCAGGTGGCGGTCGGAGACGAGGCGAATCTCGAGCGAACCGAGACCGCAGGCCTCGAGCTGCTCCCGTACCTCGCCCGGTTCGAAGGCGGCGCAGAGCGAGTTGAAGAAGTCGCGCTTCAGGACCTCGGGCTCCTCCCTCGCGTAGGCTTCGACGATCTCCTGGGCGACACCCGTCGCGGCGGGCCGGTACAGGTCCATCACGAGCACGGGTGCGCGCGGCGCACCGAGTTCCCGGACCGCGCGCCACAGGACGAGCGGATCGTGGAGGTGGTGCAGCAGGCTGTTGCTGACCACGGCGTCGTACCGCGGCAGCGGCAGTGACGCGCCCGGAAGCAGCCCCTCCACAAAGCGGACCCTCGACTCGAGCGCGGGTTCCGCCCGGAGCCGTGCCCGAGCGAATTCGAGCATCGCGGCCGAACCGTCGAGCCCGTGGACGCGGAGTTCGGGGTGCCGCTGCGCGAGCCTGATCACGATGTCGCCCGGCCCGCAGCCGAGGTCGAGCACGGCGCCGCTGCGCGGAGGTTCGACCCAGGTCTCGAAATAGCCGACGAACCGCTCGTTCGGCTCGCTGAAATCGGCCTCAGCGTAGGCGCGGGCCTGCTCGAACTCGTCCATGAGCTCGGGTTCGGGAATGCGCTGCATCTGGAATTCCTGCGGCGGGCCGGGTCCGCCGGCCGCTCACCGTTTCTCGTCCTTCGAGTCGCCCTCGGCCTGCTCGATGGCGGCGTCGGTCGCGGCCTTGCTCGCCATCGTCACGTCCTCGACGGCGTGCGCCTTGTCCTGCGTCTGGATCATGTCGTCGAACACGGTCTTGTCCGTGTCGCGACCGCGCGCCTTCGCTTCGGCGTCGTCCTGGGGCTCAGGGCTGCCCCCGCCGCAGGCTGCGACGAACGCCAGCAATATGCCGCAGAGGGCCAGTCTTGCGCTTGGTTGCATACGCTTCCCCCGGGCTTGGTCCGACAGCCATCTTACCCGATGAAGTCGCGAAATCAGGGGACATTCTGGATTTCGCCACCCGGGGGGCGAAATCCGGAATGTCCCCTCTGCCCGCTACAGGAACTCGTCGATCGAGAAGAGGAAGTATGCGAAGAAGTGATTGATGGCGCGGATCTGGTCGAGCAGCTGGTGGTCGGAATCGAGCACGTGCAGCGTCGCCTTTTGCTCGCGGGCGAAGCGGAAGCTGTTGTCGACGGGGATGACCTCGTCGCGCCAGCCGTGGATGATCGTGGTGGGACACGCGGCCGGCCGCGGCTGAACTTCTCGTAGCCCGGCATGTACAGGGCCGGGGCAAGCAGGAACATGCCGCGCGCCTGGAGCAGCGACGAACCGGCCACCGAGACATAGCCGCCCATGCTCGAGCCGACCAGCACGAGCGAACCACGCAGGTCCTTGCAGAATGCCAGCAACCGCGTCACGCGGTCCTCGGGCTTCTCGATGCCGCGGTAGTCCACGGATTCGACCTGGAAGCCTTCCTCGCGCGCGATTTCCGCCATCGCCGCGATCTTGTTGCCCCACGGCTCGCTGTCCTTGCCGTGCGAGAAGACCACGTAGCGTTCAGTCATGCCGCGCCCCATGCACCCATCCCGGCGCCCATCATATGCCGCGCCCGGCCCGGAATCCGGAATCAGTTCTCATCGCCGACGCGCCACAGCCACGCGTCGAGGTCCCCGGCCGGGCTGCGCCACCCGAAGCGGCGCAGGTCGACGCGGCCCGCCGACACGTCGACGCCTTCCTGCCGCAGGCGACGCAGCTGCTGCTCGCGCGGGCGGCTTCCTTCGGGGAGGGCGATGCGCCCGCCGGCAGCCACCACCCGGTGCCACGGCACGCGGCTCCCGGCGGGCAGCGCGCCGAGCACGCGACCCACGAGCCGAGCCCGCCTCGGCCAGCCGGCCTGCTCGGCGACCGCACCGTAGGTCGTGACCTTGCCCCGCGGCACGCGCGCCACGACCGCGAGTATCGATTCCGCCGCGCCCTTCATGCCGAGCGATGCTAGGCGTGCGCCGCGGCAGCGCACAAGGCGCCTCGTTTGCGACGATCTCGCGCTGCATGCGAAAGTGCCCCGATGACGGCGGCACCTCCAACCCGCGGCTGGCGTTTCGCGATCGATCGTGGCGGCACATTCACGGACGTCGTCGCGTGGGACCCGGACGGCCGCCTGCACACGCACAAGGTGCTGTCGCGCGATCGCAGCCACCCCGGCGACCCGGCCGTCCGCGGGATCGGCGAGGTCCTCGAGCGTAGCGGCGCCATCGACGACGTCGTGGCCTCGGTCCGGATGGGGACCACCGTCGCGACGAATGCCCTGCTCGAGCGCAAGGGCGAACCCACGCTGCTCGTCACGACGCGAGGCTTCGGCGACGCCCTGCGCATCGGGTACCAGAACCGGCCGGACATCTTCGCGCGCGAGATCCGGTTGCCTGCGATGCTCTACTCGGCCGTCGTCGAAGCCGACGAACGAGTGGACGCCTCGGGCGCCGTGCTCAGGCCGCTCGACGAGGCCGGACTCGCGGCCGCCCTGGGCGCTGCGCGGCAGCGCGGCCTGCGCTCGGTCGCCATCGCGTTCCTGCACGGCATTCGTCATCCGCAGCACGAGCAGCGCGCAGCGGAGATCGCAGCGGCGGCCGGGTTCGATGAGATCGTCGCGTCGCACGCGGTAGCACCGCTCGTCGGTCTCGTCGCACGCGGCGACAGTGCCGTAGCCGACGCCTACCTTTCGCCCGTGCTCTTGCGCTACGTGCGGGAGTTCCGGCGCGAACTGGCGGATCGCCACGGCACGGGCGAGTTGCTGCTGATGCAGAGCAACGGCGGGCTCGTCGACCCGCCCGGCTTCCGCGGCATCAACAGCGTGCTGTCGGGACCCGCGGGGGGCGTCGTCGGGCTCGCGGCCTCGGGCGAGGCCAGCGGCCTGCGACGGCTCATCGGCTTCGACATGGGCGGCACTTCGACGGACGTCAGCCTGTATGCCGGCGAACTGCCGCGACGTTTCACGACGGAGATCGACGGCGTGCGGCTGCAGGCGCCGATGATGGACATCCACACGATCGCAGCCGGCGGCGGTTCGATCGTGCGCTTCGACGACGGGCGCCTGCAGGTCGGCCCGGAATCCGCGGGCGCCGACCCGGGACCCGCCTGCTACCGGCGCGGAGGACCGGCGACCATCACCGACTGCAATGTCGTGCTCGGACGCATCCGGCCCGACCGGTTCCCGCGCGTCTTCGGCGAATCCGGTACCGAGCCGATCGATGCCGAGGCGTCGCGCTCACGCCTGCGCGCGATCGCGGCCGGGATGGCGGCAAGCGCAGGGCCTGAGCCCGGCATCGAGGCGCTGGCGGACGCCTTCCTGCAGATCGCGGTGGCACGCATGGCGAACGCGATCCGCGAGCTCGCGCTGCGGCAGGGCCACGACCCGGCGCGATTCACGCTCCTGCCGTTCGGCGGCGCGGCCGGCCAGCACGCGTGCGCGGTGGCCGAGGCCCTCGGCATCGACTCGATCCTGCTTGACCCGCTCGCGGGCGTGCTCTCGGCGCGCGGCATCGGCCTGGCGCTGCGACGCTGCGTGCGACGGCGCAGCTGCGGGGAACCTTGCGACGAAGCAGGCGCCGGGCGTGCTGCGGGCGGCATGGCCGAACTCGAGGCCGAGGCGCGTCGCGAGTTGCTGAGGCAGGCGGTCAGGGCCGAGGACATCGAGACCCGTGGCCGCGCCCGACTGCGATTCGAGGGCTCCGACTCCAGTCTCGAAATTCCATGGGCATCCGCGCACGACATGCGCGCCGCATTCGTCGCAGCTCACGAGCGGCTGTACGGATTTGCGACCGACGCGCAGGAGATCGTCATCTCCGAGCTCCTGTCGGAAGCCGTGGAACGCGAGCTCCGGGGCTCAGCGCCGGAAGCGCGGCCCGCGGCCGGCGGGAGCATGACGGGTTCGACGCGCAGGCCCGCGGGGCAAACCGCAACCGTCGAGGCCTGGACCGGCGAAGCGTGGCAACCCGTCGCATTGCACGCTCGCGACGATCTCGTGGAGGACGAAGTGATTGCCGGGCCCGCGCTGCTCATCGAGCGGGGCTCCACCGCATGGATCGCACCCGGCTGGTTGGCGACGGTCGTCGCCGACGGCCGGCTTTTGCTCACGCGCGATCACGCGACGGGCGGGAAGCGCGCCCCGGACGATCTCGCCGTCGACCCCTTGCGGCTCGAGGTCTTCAACGGCCTCTTCATGCACGTCGCCGAGCAGATGGGCGTGGTGCTGCGCCAGACCGCGAGTTCCGTGAACATCAAGGAGCGCCTCGACTTCTCGTGCGCCATCTTCGACGGCGAGGCCAACCTGGTGGCGAACGCACCGCACATGCCCGTCCACCTCGGCTCGATGGGCGCAAGCGTCGCGGCCGTGCGCGACCGGCACGGCCCGGACATGCGTCCGGGCGACTCGTTCCTCGTGAACTCGCCCTATCACGGCGGGACGCACCTGCCGGACATGACCGTCGTGACGCCCGTATTCGACGCGACCGGTCGCCACGTCCATTTCTACACGGCCTCGCGCGCCCACCATGCCGACATCGGCGGCATCACGCCCGGCTCGATGCCACCCGGCAGCCGACACATTGGCGAAGAGGGTGCACTGTTCGAGCCGGTCCGCATCGTGCGCGCGGGACAGCTCGACGAAGCCGCGGTGCGCGCCGCGCTTGCCGCCGGGCGCTGGCCGGCACGCAACCCGGCGCAGAACCTGGCGGACCTGCGGGCGCAGATCGCCGCCAACGCCCGCGGCATCCGTGCGCGCGGCCGGGGAGCACCGGCTGCCCACGCTGCTCGCCTACATGCGACACGTGCAGGACAACGCCGAGGCGTGCATGCGGCGCGCCATCCGGCGCCTGCGCGACGGCCGGTTCCGCTACGAACTCGACAACGGCCAGTGCATCGAAGTGGCCGTGAGCGTGGACCCGCAGGCCGGCGCGGCGACGGTGGACTTCACCGGCACGTCGGCACAGCAGGAGAACAATTTCAACGCGCCGCGTGCCGTGACGGTGGCGGCCGTACTGTACGTCTTCCGTACGCTGATCGCCGAGCCGATTCCACTCAACGCCGGTTGCCTGCGGCCGCTCGCCATCGTCGTGCCGCCGGGCTCGATGCTCGATCCGACCTACCCCCACGCGGTGGTCGCCGGCAACGTCGAGACCTCGCAATGCATCGTCGACGCGCTCTACGGGGCACTCGGGCTCCAGGCGGCGTCGCAGGGCACGATGAACAACTTCACCTTCGGCAACGAGCGCTACCAGTACTACGAGACGATTGCCGGCGGCGCAGGGGCCGGTCCGGGCTTCGACGGCGCGAGCGGCGTGCAGACGCACATGACCAACTCCCGGCTCACGGACCCGGAGGTCCTCGAGAGCCGCTTCCCGGTGCTGCTGCGCCGGTTCTCGCTGCGCAGCGGGTCCGGTGGCGGCGGGGAATTCCGCGGCGGTGACGGGCTCGTTCGCTGCGTCGAGTTCCGCGAGGCGATGACTGCCGCCATCCTCTCGAACCACCGGCGCGTGGCACCGTTCGGCCTCGCAGGCGGCGAGCCGGGTCAGCCGGGCAGCAACGTGGTGTGGCGTCGCGACGGACGCTTAGAAACGATCGCCGCGACGGCCGAGGTCGCGGTGGAACCGGGCGATCGCATCGAGATCGCGACGCCCGGCGGAGGCGGATTCGGCCGGCAGCGCGGGCGCTGACGGCATTGGCCGCGGCTCGCGGTAGTGGCCGAAGAGTTCCTGCGCGAGCGTGCGGGTGCGCCGCGAGTCCTGCTCCTGCGCCTCCTCGTCGAGGACGTCCACGGTCATGCGCATGCCGGGCGGCAGCCGGTTGGAGCGCACGGTGCGCACGCGGCTGCCCTCGTGCGAGTGGGTCACGAGGAACGACTGGTACTCGCCTGCACGCGCGGATCGCAGGCCCACGAGTACGCTCACGCGCCCCTCGTGTACGTCGTGCGCGGGATTGACGCGTTCGTCGCAGATCACGTAGCAGGCATCCACGGCATCGCCCGTACCGAAGAGCCCGGCGGCGGCGAGCGGCTGCAGGAAGTCCTGCACCTGGCGCCGGACCTTGTGCCACACGTTGCGATCCCCGGCCTCG
>JBBIVG010000063.1:0-13230 GCA_037439865.1 Nevskiaceae bacterium | reverse complement strand
CAGGAGAAGATCAGGCTATGACGACTTCCACGTACTCCATGCCCAGGCAATTCCCGCGGCTCCTCTTGTCGCTCGCCGCATTCGTCGCGGCGGGGGGCGCGCAGGCGGGTGCGCCCATCGACAAGCGCGCGGCCGTGGACCCGGACGGCTCCATCGAGGTCGGCAACACGGCCGGCACGGTCAAGGTCACCGGCTGGTACCGCAACGAGGTGCAGGTTACCGGCGAACTGGGCGACGGCACCGAGCGGCTCGACTTCGCGACCGACGGCAAGGTGACCCGCATCAAGGTCATCCTGCCGAACCGCTCGTACAACGTCGAGGACACCGACCTGGTGATCAGCATGCCGGCCACGAGCCGGCTGTCGGTCAACACGGTGAGCGCGGATATCGCGGTGACCGGCGTGACCGGCGCGCAGCGGCTGGTGGCCGTGAGCGGCGACGTCCGCACCGAGGCCGGCGCGCAGGACGTGGAGTGCCGCACCGTGAGCGGTGACGTCCACGTCGCCGGCTCCGCGAAAAAGGGGCTGCTCACGATCAACACCGTCAGCGGGGATGCGACGGCGCTCAAGGTCGCCGGCGAAGTAAACGCCAACACCGTCAGCGGCAACGTCACGCTCGGTATGGGCGAGACGAGCCGTTCGCGGGTGCGTTCCACCAGCGGCGACCTGACGCTCGCGTTGCTGCTCGGGCCGGACGGCAAGATCGACGCCGAGAGCATCAGTGGCGACGTGCGGCTCGACTTCGTCGGCGCGGTCAATGCCGAGTTCGACGTCTCCAGCTTCAACGGCGAGATCCGCAACTGCTTCGGCCCGAAACCAGTCTCCGCGAGCGAGTACGCGCCGGGCAAGGATCTCCGCTTCCGCGAGGGGCAGGGCACGGGCTGGGTGCGAATCAAGACGATGAACGGCGACATCAGCGTCTGCCGGAAGTAGCTCGGGGCTCGCAGCCGGGGCGGAAATCTGGACAATACGCTGGACGGCGGAACGCGGCCGTCGAGTGTCTGTCTGATGATTTCAGGGGGTCGTTCGGCAACTGCCGGCGCGCCTCGATGACAGGTGACCGGCCACGAGAACCATGGCTTTCCTCTCCGAACTGAAGCGCCGTCGCGTCGGCAAGGTCGCGATCGCCTATGGCGCGATCGCGTGGGGCGTCACCGAGGCCTCTTCGGTGGTGTTCCCGGCCCTGCACGTCCCGGAGTGGGCGATGACCTTCGTCGTCGTCTTCCTGATGGCCGGGTTCCCCGTCGCGATGGTGCTGGCATGGATCTTCGACGTCGGGCCCGAGGGCATCCAGCGCACGGAGCCGCTGCCACAGTCCCTGCCCTCGGCCCAGGTCCGCCTGCGCATGGCTTACGCGTTCGTCGTGCTCGCGTGCATGGCGGGCCTGGGCTACCTGCTGTACGAGCGAGGTCTCGGTCGGGCGCACGCCGGCGAGCCCCACAGCTCGATCGCCGTGATGCCGTTCACCAACCTGAGCGGCGACCCGTCGAAGGAATACTTCAGCGACGGCATGTCCGAGGAGCTCCTGAACCTGCTCGCGCGCGTCCCGGGGCTGCAGGTCGCGGCGCGCACGTCCTCGTTCGCTTACAAGAACAAGGGCGTCGACGTGCGGCAGATCGGCAAGGATCTCGGCGTCGAGGCGGTGCTCGAGGGCAGCGTGCGGCAGGCGGGCGACCAGGTCCGCATCACGGCGCAGCTGATCGACACGGACACGGGCTTCCACCTCTGGTCCGAGACCTACGATCGCAGGATGGCGGACATCTTCCAGGTCCAGGACGAGATCGCGCAGGCGATCGTGGACAGGCTGCGGATCCAGCTCGCCCCCGATCAGCAGCAGGTCGCCCAGCGCCAGAAGGCGCCTACGCAGAACGTCGAGGCGTACGAGCTGTACCTGCAGGGGCGCGCCATCTGGAAACGCCGCGGCGAGGAGAACCTGAAGCGGGCGATCGAGCTGTACCAGTCGGCCATCGGGCGCGACCCGGGCTTCGCGCGCGCGCACGCGGCCCTGGCTTCAGCCTACGTCGTGCTGCCCGGGTACACGAAGGAGATGGGCGACGAGGAGAAATTCTTCGGGCTCGCGGAGAACTCGGCGCGCCAGGCGCTGGCGATCGACCCGAACATCGGCGAGGCCCACGCGGTCCTGGCGCAGATCAACGCCGAGCGCGGCGACCTGCTCGACGCCGAGTCCGGCTTCTTCTTCGCGATCTCGCTCGAGCCGAACGAACCAACGCCGCACCAGTGGTACTCGATCCTGCTGATGAAGGTCGGCCGGCTCGATGCGGCATTGTCACAGGCGAAGCGGGCGCAGGAGCTGGACCCCACGTCTCCCATCCTCGCGGCCAACCTCGCCAACGCCTACCTGACGAAGGGCGACAACGACGCGGCGCTGCGCTACTCGAAGCTCGCGACCGAGCTCGGACTGGGCAAGCGGGGCTTCGGCGTCGAGACACTCGTCGCGATCCGGCGCGGCCAGTGGGACGAGGCCGCGCGGCTGATCAGCGAGGAGCACGAATTGCCGCAGGAGCTGAAGAGCAGGGCGCCGGAATTCGTGGCCGCGCTGGCGAATCCGGCGAAGCGGCCGGAAATCGTCGACTACCTCCGGCGCCTGGACCCGAAGATCTCCCCGCAGTCGCAGCTGATCGGGACCTATCTCGATCTCGGCGCGACCGATCTCGCCTACCGGGTCATGTTCGAGACGCTGGACAAGGACCACCTCGCCTGGGTGCGCGACTGGGACCTCGCCATGGCATGGTCGCTCGAAGGTGCCGCGATGCGCCGCGACCCGCGTTTCGGCGAGCTCGCGGAGCGCATCGGCATGGTCGATTACTGGAAGCAGTACGGCTTCCCCGACGGGTGCCACGCGGGCACGGACTCCGCGATCGTCTGTACCTGAGGCATGTTGCGACGCGTTTTCCTCGCACTGTCACTGTGCGCGGTCGCCGGGGGCCCGGCCCGCGCGCTCACCGTCGAGAGACTCGATACGCACTTCGAGCACGGGGTCTATCGCGTCTCGCTGCAGGCCCTGCTCGCAGCTCCGGTCTCCGCGGTCGCCGCCGTCCTGCGCGACTATGACGACTATCCGTCGCTCGACCCCCGGATTCGGTCGAGCGAGCGGCTCGACGCGGAACCGGGCGGGGCGGTGTTCATCCGCACCGTGGTGCACGCCTGCGCGGGACTCTTCTGTCGCAACGTCGAGCGCGTGGAGCGCATCGAGCAGTCACAGGGCGAGCTGGTCGCGACCGTGGTCCCGGGGCGCAGCGAGGTGCGCCGCGGAATCACCCGGACGCACTGGCAGGCGAGCGGCGAGGCAACCCATGTGACCTACGAGGCGGAGTTCGAGCCCGATTTCTGGGTGCCCGCGATCATCGCGCGGAAGTTCGCGATGGACACGCTGCGGGCATCCACGCTCGAGCTGTTCGAAAACGTCGAGAGCCGCGCCCATGGGCGATGACCTCGACGCGGATGGTCTCCAGCGCGCGTCGCGTTTCGCTCCCGCGCTGCTCGCGTGGTTCGACGTGGACGGGCGCAAGGACCTTCCATGGCAGCAGGACCCGACGCCGTACCGTGTCTGGATCTCGGAGATCATGCTGCAGCAGACGCAGGTATCGACCGCCATCCCGTACTACACCGCGTTCATGCGGCGATTCCCGGACGTCCGCGCTCTCGCCTCCGCGCGCCTGGACGAAGTGCTGCATCTCTGGTCGGGTCTCGGTTACTACGCCCGGGCGCGCAACCTGCATCGCGCGGCGCAGGCCGTCGTCCGCCGGCCCGATGGCCGGTTCCCCGAATCGATCGAGGAAGTCATGGAACTGCCGGGCATCGGGCGCTCGACGGCGGGCGCGATCCTGGCGCTGTCACGCGGCGAACGCCATCCGATCCTCGACGGCAACGTGAAACGCGTGCTCACGCGGCACTTCGGAATTGACGGGTATCCGGGTGATGCGGCGGTCGAAAAGCGGCTCTGGGCGCTGGCGGAGGCGTGCCTGCCGCGGGATCGCATCGCCGCGTATACGCAGGGAATCATGGATCTCGGTGCGAAAGTCTGTACGCGCACGAGGCCTGCGTGCCTGCTGTGTCCCGTCGGGTCATCGTGCGTCGCTCGCGAGCGCGGGTTGCAGGATCGGCTGCCATCGCCGCGCCCCCGCGCCCATCGCCCTCGGCGCGAGGCGTGGCTCGTCGTCGCGATGCGCGGCGGGCACAAGGTCCTGCTCGAGCGCCGCCCGCCGAGCGGGATCTGGGGTGGGCTCTGGGGCCTGCCCGAGTTTCCGACGCGCGCGCACGCCGAACAGTGGTGCCGCGAGCACCTGTCGGGCGCGGCCGCGCCCGTGCGGGGCGATTCCCTGCGCCATGCGTTCAGTCATTTCGACTTCGAGATGCGGCCGCTGATCGTGCGCTGCGCCGGAAAGTCGGAGGCGCTGCGCGACGACGACCGCTTCCGCTGGTACGACGTGCGGGAGCCGATGAAGGTGGGACTGCCGAATCCGATCGCGCGGCTGATCGCACGCACCCAGGAAAAATAGGTGCCATTCACCGAATTTCGCCCGGGAATCTGCTGTCAAATGCAGCCCATGGACAGTCGCAGGCAGGTGCCGTGATGGCGCGCACGACGGATGGCTTCGATCCCCTCGCACGCCGTTGCATCGTCGTCGGCGCGGCGCTGATGCTCGCCAGCGTGATCCTCGGCGCTTTCGGCACGCACCTGCTGGAGGCCCGCCTCACGCCGCGGCAGTTCGCGAGTTACCAGACGGGCGTGCTCTACCAGCTGCTGCATTCGCTCGGATTGATCCTGCTGGGGGTCGTGGCGCAGACGGCGGGCGCGACGTCGCGACTGCAGTGGTCCGCGCGCCTGATGCTGGTTGGCATCGTGTGCTTCTCTGGATCGATCTACCTCATGACGGCCGGCGCACCGAAGTGGCTCGGCATGGTTGCACCCGTCGGCGGACTCTCGTTCATGCTCGCGTGGTTGATGCTGGCACTGGACGCCCTGCGGCGGCCGTCTGCGGGCGAACCGCGCTGAGCCTAGTGCCGGCTCACGCGTCCGGCGCGACGAAGCCGTCGGGTGCCTTCGAGCCGTCGCCGAACAGGAACTTCGCCATTTCCTCGACGAGGAACCTGCGCGCCTTGGGGTCGATCGGCGATAGCCGGTACTCGTTGATCAGCATGGTCTGGTGGCGCAACCACAGCTGCCACGCCTCCTTGCTGATGTTGTCGAAGATGCGACGGCCGAGGTCTCCGGGATACGGCACACGGTCGAGGCCTTCCGCTTCGCGGCCGAGGTACGTGCATTGCACCGTGCGCGGCATGGGTGGCCTGCTCCTCAACCGAGCGGCGCGTGCGAGACCACGACGCCGTCCTCGTCCACGTACACGTAATCGCCCGGGCGGAAGCTCGCTCCTGCGAAGCGAACCGGCACGTCCCGCTCGCCTTCGCCGCGCTTCTCGCTTCGGAGCGGCATCGTGCCGAGGGCGCGGATGCCGAGGTTCAGCTGGCCGAGTTCGGCGGAGTCGCGGATGCAGCCGTGGATGATGATGCCGGCCCAGCCGTTCTTGACGGCCGCATTGCCGAGGTTGCCGCCGAACAGCGCTCGGCGCCGGGACCCGCCTCCGTCGACCACGAGGACGCGTCCGTTGCCCGGTCCCTCGACGGCTTCCTTCACCCGTGAGTTGTCCTCGAAGCAGCGCACCGTGCTGACGGGGCCCGAGAACGCGTGGCGGCCGCCGTAGGCCTGGAAGACCGGCTCGCAGACCTGCACTGCGTCGGCGTGCTCGTCGCAGAGGTCGGCGGTGCCCTTGAGCGTCGTCATGGATGGAGTCCGCAGTGGATGGAGGCTGCGGATTATAGGACGGGGGATGGGGCGGGAAGTGATCGGCGCGCGGGGTGGAGAGTGGACGCCGGGAGAGGAGGCCGGTCGCGCCGACCTCCCCTCGCAGATCGTCAACCATCCGCGATCCGCTTCGCTCACTGCACCTGGATCTGCCGCGGCTGCGGCTGCGCGACCTTGTGCTTCGGGATGTGGATCACGATCACGCCGTCCTTGCTCTCGGCCCGGATCGACTGCTCGTCGGCGTCTTCGGGGAGCGCGAAGCGACGCGCGAAGGAGCCGTACTGGCGCTCGATGCGGTGCACCTTCTCGGTGTCCTCGCGCTTCTCCTGCCGGCGCTCGCCGGAGAGCGTGAGCACGCCATCCAGCACCGACACGTTGACGTCCTCCTTGCGTACCTCGGGCAACTCCGCCTTGATCAGGTACTCGCCTTCGGTCTCGCTCACGTCGGCCAGCGGCGCCCAGTCGAGCGTGGCGCGGCCCTCAGTCGCCTGGCGCGGGAGGCGCCGGAAGGCGTCCGCCAGGAAGCGGTCGAAGACGTCGTCGATGTCACGGAACGGTTCCCACTTGATCACACGCATGGTGGCTCTACCTCCTGTCCGGTCCGGGATTGCCCATGCAATCCCCTCGTGTCGGCCTAGATAGGAGCCGCAGGGCGCCTTTCAAGGGGGAGGGCGCCTACTGCGGATACCAGCGGATGAAATTTGCCTCCGCCGGCAGCCGCGCCCGAGGGTCCCAGGCCACGACTCGCGGCGTGTACTGGCGGTCCGCCCGGTCGAGCGGCAGGCGGGCGACGTAAAGGAAGCCGCCTGCCGACCCGCTCAGCGCGTGGTCGCGCTGCATCTCCAGGCAGTCGGGGGGCGCGCCCGTGCCGTTCTCGGCGAACAACTGCACTCGCACCGACTCGGGCGGGATCTCCCCGAGGTAGACCTGCGCCCGGATGACGTGGGCGTCGGCCTCCGCCATGCGCTCGACGTTGCCCCAGTGGATTTCCTGCCAGTGCTGGCGAAGGAGTCGATACCACTCGCGGAGCGCGCGTGCGTGCTTCAGGTTCTCCCCCGTGCGCGCCCAGTGCAGCCGGGCCGCCGGCAGGTACAGTCGTTCGAGGTACTCGGCGAGCATGCGGTTGCTGCTGAACTGCGGCGTGAGTTTCGCGAGGCTCGCGCGGATGCGGCTCACCCAGGCGCGCGGGATGCCCTCCTCGTCCCGTTCGTAGAAGAGCGGGACGACCTCGCGCTCGAGCACCGAGAACAGCTGCTCGGTCTCGATCGCGTCCCAGCCCGGCTCCGAATGTTCGCGGCCGTCGCCGAGCGCCCACCCCACGTCCGCGGAGAACGCCTCGGCCCACCAGCCGTCGAGCTCCGAAAGGTTGAGGCCGCCATTCACGAGTACCTTCATGCCGCTGGTGCCGCTCGCTTCCCACGGCCGGCGGGGCGTATTGATCCAGACGTCCACGCCTTGCACGAGCTGCTCGGCGAGCGCCATGTCGTAGTCCTCGAGGAACACGATGCGCGCACGCACCGCGTCGTCTTGCACGAACCGTGCCCAACGCTGCACGAAGTCGTGGCCGGGCTCGTCGCGCGGATGCGCCTTGCCCGCGATGATGAGCTGCACGGGCCGCATCGGGTCCGCGAGCAGGCGCGCCAGCCGCTCGGGCTGGGCGAGCAGCATCGCCGGACGCTTGTATTCCGTGAAGCGACGGGCGAAGCCGAGGGTGAGGACGTTCGGATCGAGCGCGTGCCGGGCCGCGGCGATGGTCTCCTCGCTCTGTCCGCGTTGACTCAGCTGCCGCTGCAGACGGCGCCGGGCGTACTCGACGAGGTCGCGCCGCTCCATCGCGCGAAACGTCCAGAGCTGCGCGTCGCTCAGGCGCGCCACGGCCTCGCTCAGCCGCTCCGGGTTGCCTAGCCAGCGCTCCTTGCCGCAGGCCTCGGTCCAGAGATGATCGGCCCACGGCGAGTCCCACGAAGGCACGTGTACCGCGTTCGTCACGTGCATCACCGGTACTTCGGGCTCGGGCCAGCGTGGATAGAGCGGCGCGAAGATCCGGCGGCTCACGCGGCCGTGCAGCTCGCTCACGCCGTTCGTCCATGCGCAGGTGCGCGCCGCGAGGTGGGCCATGTTGAAGGGCTCTTCCGCGTCGCCCGGATTGACCCGGCCGAGCCCCATGAGCTGCGCGGGCGTCAGAGCGCAGCTGCGTGCGTACGCCGGCGCATAGTTCTCGAGCAGGGGCCGCGGGAACGTGTCGAACGCGGCGGCGACCGGCGTGTGCGTCGTGAACACGTTGCCGGCGCGCGTTGCCCAGAGCGCGGTGAAGAAGTCCGTACCGTGCCGGTGCACGAAGGTCCGGGCCCGCTCGACGGTCGCGAGCGCCGCGTGCCCCTCGTTCAGGTGGCACACGTCCGCCTCGATCCCGAGCGCGTCGAGCGCGCGCCAGCCGCCGATGCCGAGCACGATCTCCTGCAGCAGGCGGCGTTCGCCGTCGCCGCCGTAGAGTTGCGCCGTGATGCCGCGGTCGAACGCCGAATTCAGCGGGTCGTCGCTGTCGAGCAGGTACAGGGCGACCCGACCCACGGAAGCGCGCCAGACCCGGATGCGGAGGTCGCGGCCGGGCAGCTCGAGCATGACGCGCATCGGCATGCCCTCGGCGTCGAGCACCGGGCGCACGGGCAGCGAGTCCGGCGAATTGATCGAATAGATTTCGATCTGGGCACCCGCGGCATTGAGCATCTGCCGGAAGTAGCCCTCGCGGTAGAAAAGCCCGACGCCGGTCAGCGGCACGCCGAGGTCGCTCGCCGTCTTGAGGTGGTCGCCCGCCAGCACGCCGAGGCCGCCGGAGTAGAGCGGCAGCGCCTCGGTGAGCCCGTACTCCATGCTGAAGTACGCAATGTGCTGCGTGCGCTCGAGGGACTGTGTCTCCTGGAACCAGCTCGGCCGCGCGAGGTAGTCGGAGAGCCCGCGATCGAGCTGCTGCAGGCGCTCGAGGAACTCGCGATTGCGCGCGAGTTCCTCGAGCCGGCTGCGCGGCGTGTTCTGCAGCACGAGGATGGGGTTGCGAGTCTGGTGCCAGACGTCGGGGGACAGCGCCTCCCAGACGCGGTCCGTGGCATGGTTCCACACCCAACGCAGATTCATCGCGAGCCGCACGATCGCATGCAGCTGCGGCGGCAGCTTGTGCGTGAGGAACTCGAGCCCTTCGTACGCCATCGCAGCGGGCCTTCGCAAAGCAGAACGGCGCGACCGGGAAGCCCGATCGCGCCGTCCGGAGGCGAACAGTCAGCGAGCGCTTACGGGCGCTTCACGTAGACCTTGCACCAGCCCTTCGAGTTGACGAGCTGGCCCGCGAAGATGTTGCACGGCACGCGCGCGTCGCCGGGCTTGCCGGTCGCCTGGAGGCAGTTCGCGCATTCCTGGCCCGGCTTGAAGTTCGGGTTGGCCTTGGCATCGACCTTCGTGGCGTCCTCGACGTAACCGAGGCTCTTCGCCTGCGGCGAGTTCGGGTCCACGTTGGCGGGAGCCGCCGCGGCGCGATTCAGCAGCGCGGTCACGGGCACGGCCGCGACGCCCAGCAGGGCACCCTTGAGCAACGTGCGGCGCGGGAAAGTCTTGTCGGACATTTGATGCTCTCCTGATGGGAACTGATCGAGTGGGCGTGGCGCCACAGTCCGATCTTGACCGGCGACCACTGCAGCTCATTCTACTGGCTGCTGGCGGATTGGACATCCGCAGTCGAACCGGGTTTCACTGGCGGGACGCGAATATCTCCAATGAGAACTGTTCGCGTTTGTCCGTCGAAGCGCCTGGCCCGCCGCCCTCTTAGAATCCGGTCATGACCGACCCGCGCCGCAATCGCATCAAGGCCGCCCTCGGTGTAGGCGCGAGCGTCGTGATCGCATGCCTGGCTGCCTATGTCCTGTACCGGACTTTCCAGCGCATCAGTTTCGCGGACGTCGTCGACAACATGCGGAAGGTCGCGCCGGCGAGGCTCATGCTCGCGACCGCCTGCGCGTTCGGCGCGCTGTTCATGCTGTCGCTCTACGAGATCGTCGTGGTGCGTTACGTGAAGCACTGCATCGGACGGGCGAAGCCGATGATCACGGCGCTCATCACGTTCCCGCTCGGGCACGCGGTCGGGCAGGCGATGCTGAGCGGCGGCGCGCTGCGTTACCGCATGTACACTCCGGCCGGCTTCACCGCCATGGAAGTCGGCGCGACGGCGCTGCTCTGCAACCTGCCTTACGGCCTCGGCTTCGGGCTCCTCCTCGACATCGCGCTCGTCGCCGGCGCGGAGCAGCTCGCGCCGCTGTTCCGGGTCTCGAGCGGCTGGCTGGTCGCGCTCGGCTGCGTCGGGCTCGCGAAGGACGTGGGATACGTGCTGCTCGTCTGGCTGCGCATGAAGCCGATCCGGTTTGGCGGCTGGGCGGTCAACCTGCCCTCGCTGCGGCTGACCGCGCTGCAGTTCTTGGTCGGCATCGCCGACGTGCTGCTCGTCTCCTCGGTCCTCTACTTGCTGCTGCCGGATTCGGCGCGCCTGGCGTACTTGCCTTTCCTCGCGGTGTACCTCGCGAGCGTGCTGGTAGGCGTGCTGAGCCACGTGCCGGCCGGGCTCGGCGTGCTCGAGTCGATGCTCCTCCTGCTCCTGCCGCACGTGCCGCCGGCGGAACTGCTCGCCTCCGTGCTGCTCTACCGCGTGATCTACGAGATCCTGCCGCTGCTCATGTCGCTCGCGCTGTGGGGTGGCTACGAGTTGCTGGCCGACGACGGCGCGCGCATGCGGCTCATGCATCCCGCGGCCGCGCTGCGTTCGATGGCCGCGTCGCGGCGTCAGCGGCGCGCGGCTGCCGCCGAGAGCCCCACCATCGACAGGAGCGAGTGAGCCAGCGTGCGGCCGCTCTCGTAGGCGGCCTCGACGCGCGGCGCGATGCACCAGTCGCCGCAGGCGCCCGCGGCGATCTCTTCGTCCACGAGGCAAGGCAGGCCGAGCGGCTGCTCGACGAGCGCATGCCGCCAGCGATGCGCGAGCAGGAAGACCGGCGGCGGCAGCGTGAGGCCGAGTGCGTTCGCGAATTCGTGCAGCAGCGCTCGCGCCGCCTCCTGGGCGTCGGCTTCGAGGTGCTCGCGCGACCACGCCGGCGCCGCGTGCACGACCCAGCACTGGGGTCCGGCGGGGCGCTGCGGCTTGCTCGAGTCGCAGGCAGCCCATGAGAGCGGGCCGCGGGTCCAGCGGCGCGCTTCGCTGCCGGCGTCGATCGCGCGCTCGAACGCCATCATGGCCGTCCAGCAGGGCGCCATCCGCACGTCGGTGAGGTGACGGAATGCGCGGCCGTGCGGACCGAGCAGCGTCATCGCCTGCGGCGCCGGGACCGCGACCGCGACCGCGTCGAAGATCCGGCTTTCCCGCCCCGAGTCCGTCTGCAGCTCCCAGCCGCGTTGCCCCTGCAGCAGTTCGTGCACGGCCACCCCGATCTGCAGGTCGATGCCGCGCGCGAGGGGCCGCAGGAACGCGCTCATGCCGGGTGCGCCCACGTGCCAGTCCTCGATCGGCGCGCCCCACGATCGGTCGTCCTCCTGGACGCGCGGCTTCCACGGCGAGGCGACACCCGCGCGGGCGGCGATCTCAACGTACTTGACGAAGGAGCGGCTCCGCGCCGTGACGAACTGCGCGCCGTGGTCGAAGGCGAAATTGCCCTGGCGGCGCGTGCCGAGCCGACCCCCGAGACCGCGCGACCGCTCGAACACCGTGACCCGGGCGTCGGCGCGCGCGAGCTCGCGTGCGCAGGCGAGGCCCGCGATCCCGCCGCCGATCACCGCAATGCTGACCTTGTCCATCCGCAACCCCGTTAGTGTCCGACGCCGCCCCCGCGCGGGAGGGAGGCGTGCAGGTCGGAGTGTAATTGGTTGCGAGGCGGCACCGGACGGTGTCGGTCACGAGGCGAACGGGTCCGTGAACTGGCTCGCGAACCGGTCCGCGCAGTCGGGCAGCCCGTCGAAGGCGCTTATGGTTCGGCTCGACCGCGGCCCCTAGAATGAACTGCAAGACCCGAATCCCAGCCGAGTCCGAACCATGAGCCGCACCGCCGCAGCCCTCCTGCGAGAAGCCCTCGAGAACGTGGGTGTCCGCTACACGTTCGGCATTCCCGGGGTCCACAACACGGAGATCTACGACGAACTCGAAAAGTCGCCGTCGATCACGCCGGTCCTGGTGACCGACGAGGGTGGCGGCGCGTTCATGGCCGATGCCGTGAGCCGGTCCGGCACGAGCCTCGGGACGCTGGTGATCGTGCCGGCCGCGGGCGTGACCCACGCCGCGAGCGGCATCGCCGAGGCCTTCCTCGACGGCATTCCGATGCTCGTGATCGCCGGCGGCATCCGCCGCGATACCGGCCGCCGCTACCAGTTGCACGACGTGGACCAGCACGCGCTGCTGAAGCCCATCACCAAGGGCACGTGGCTCGTGGAGCGCCACGCCGACGTGGTGCCGACGATCTACGAGGCCGTGCGCGTCGCGACGAGCGGCGAGCCAGGACCGGTGTTCGTCGAGATCCCGGTCAACCTCCAGCTCATCGCCGGTGATGCGGGCGCGATGCACGAGCCGCCGGTCCACGTCGCGCCGGAAGTACGTTGCGCCTCCACGTCCATCGCCGAAGCGGTGCGCCTCCTGGCTGCCGCGCGCTCGCCGGGAATCTTCGTCGGGTGGGGCGCGGTGGACGCGGGTCGCGAGACGGCGGACCTCGCCGAGCGCCTCGGCGCGCCGGTCGCGACCACGCTGCAGGGACTGAGCGCGTTCCCGGCGAGCCACCCTCTGCATGCCGGCTTCTGCCTCGGGCGCGCCGCAGTGCCGGCCGCGGAGAACGCGTTCGCAGATTGCGACTGCCTCCTCGCCGTCGGCACGCGTTTCGGCGAGATCGCCACGGGCAGCTTCGGCTACGAGCCGCCCGCGAACCTGGTCCACGTGGACATCAACCCGGCCGTGTTCTCCGCCAACTATCCGGCCCGCATTGCGCTCGAGGGAGACGCCGGCGCGGTACTGCGCAGGTTGCTCGGCACGCTGCCGGCCCCGCCGCTGGCGGCCGCGCGTCGCGCATCGGTGGCGGCGAGCATCGAGCGCGACAAGGCCGCGTATGTCGCGAGCTGGCTGGCGCACGACTCGCGAGGCCGCGTGAATCCAGCGCGTTTCTTCCAGGCGCTGCGGCGGCGGCTCGCGGACGACGCGACGGTGGTCGTGGACGACGGCAACCACACGTTCCTCGCCGCGGAGCTCATGCCGATCCACCAGCCGCGCGGGTTCCTGTCGCCGACCGATTTCAACTGCATGGGCTACTGCGTGCCGGCCACGATCGGCGCGAAGCTCGCGCGTCCGGGAGCCCAGGTCGTGGGGATCGTCGGTGACGGCGCATTGCGCATGACCGG
>JBBIVG010000062.1:0-13254 GCA_037439865.1 Nevskiaceae bacterium | reverse complement strand
CGCTTGCGGTCGCGCCGGTGACCGCCGTTGCATCGAACGTGACGGGCGCGATCCCCGCGACAGACGCGGTGACCCGGTTTGCGCCTGGCGCCGCGCCCAGCGTCCAGTTCGTGGCGGCAAGCCCCACGCTGTCGGTCGTGCTGGTCGCGGGTGTTACGGACCCGCCGCCTGCAACGACGGTCCAACTGACCGATGCGCCCAGGACGGCACGGCCCGAACTGTCCTTGACCGAAACGCCAAGCGCCGTGGGCAAAGCCGACCCGACCACGCCAGTCTGGTTGTTACCCGATGCGATGGTGATGGAGGCCGCGGTGACAGGCGTCTTGTGGCCGCCGCCGCCACCTCCGCAAGCAGCCAGCGCGACTGAAGCCAGTCCGACAGCGACGACGCGAAAGATCTGGAACCGCATGGGGATCCCTCCACTGTGCGGTCCGGCCCAACAGGCGAACTCCGGCATCCCATCGGCCCGGGCCTGATCGTATCGCCAGCATCTGCCCGTGCAGCGGGAATTGCTATCGTGGATGTCGGCAGCGCGAATGCGACGTAAGGCTGCTTCTAAGCTGTTAGCGACGTTTCCGCGGAAACGTCAGTCGACGCTGCCCGCGGTGGTCACCCGCGCATTGCCTACTTGGCCGGTTCGAGCGGTAGGAAGGCTTCCATCGCGATGCGCCAGACACCGTCCGCCTCCCTCCGCCACGCCAGCACCTGATGGACCCGGGTCGTCGATGTCGCGTCCGGTGACCGCCCACTGGTCCAGGTCGCGGTGCCATACGAGTAGGCGACGTTTCCGCTGCCTTCGATGTGGTCGGAGTTGATCGTCGCTGACGTGATTGGCTTCATTGAACGCGCCAATTCAAGCAACTCAGCGCGGCCGCTGACCGGACGAGATGCCGGCTCCAGCAGCACCGCGTCCTCGGTATATTCATTGACCCAGGCGGTTGCATCGGGCGCGGTTAGAGCGGCCGTCACACGGCGTTCGGCGACTCTGATCTGGTTGGTGTCGAAGGGTTCGGGCGCCCGGAGGCTTTGCCCCGATGTGCAGCCCGCAAGGCCGGTGAACAACAGAATGCCCAGCAGTCTGACGGCCGTCATACGCCATCCCCAAGTCGCAAGTGAGACCGACGGTGCATGCGACACGGAATCAGCAAGAGCCCCGCCGCGCGGCGTGATCCGGTGACGCTGCATGCGCCGTGCGAGTTTCCGGGTTCCGCCCGGAAGCTCGCTCAGGCGCCGCGCATCGAGCGCTTCGTCGAGGTGTCCTGCCGGCCCGCATGTCTTCTCCGCGGGCCGGCAGGACACCTCGACGAAGCGCTAAGCCCGCGCCTAAGCCGCCGGCGGATACACCGCATTCGCGTCGAACACCGGCCCATCCACGCACACGCGCTTCATTGCGATCCCGGCGTCGGTGACGACTGGCACGGCACATCCGGCACACCCGCCGACCGCGCACGCCATGAACTCCTCGAGCGACACCTGGCAGGGCACGCCGAAACGGCGAGCGACCTTGGCGGTTGCCTGCAGCATCGGCGTCGGCCCGCAGGCAAACATCTCGACCTCGGCGAGGGCTGTAGCGTCGAGTGTGCCGAGCCAATCGGCGGCGAGGTCCGTGACGAATCCGTCATAGCAGCCCGCGTTCTGCAGGCTGGCAAGCCGCGAGGCGATACTCCAGTCGTCGAGCAGCGGCATGCAGGCGATCACTCCGTCCGGCATGCCGGGCACGAGGATCCTCGAGGGTCGCGTGCGGAAAGGGAACGGGATCTCCGAGCCCATCAGCACCAGCGGCTGCCAGCGCGCGTCGGTGCGGGCCTTCAGCGAGTCAGCGAGAAACACCATCGGCGGGATGCCGACACCGCCACCGATGAGGAGCGCGCTCGGTCGCGACGGCGTCGGGCGGAAGCCATTGCCGATCGGGCCGAGCACGGAGATTGATGCGCCCTGCGGTTGCTTCGAGAGCGCGTCGAGGCCCGGCCCTACGATCTTGAAAAGGATGTCGATCCAGCCCGCGGCGGGATCCACGCGCATGATCGAGAGCGGGCGGCGCATGGGAATCTGCGGATCGCAGGTGAGGTGCGCGAAGCTGCCGGGCGTCGCCGCGGCCGCGCACTTCGGTGCACGCAACCGGATGACGAACTGTCGGTCCGGGTATTCCTCGATCGAGATGAGCTCCGCGTCCTCGACGAAGATCGTCCCGCGGTGCGATCGGTCCGTCATCCAGCCCTCCGGCCAGCCTCGACGTTGCGGGCCTGGACGTTGCGCACGATCGTGGCGAGCACGGCCATGCGCACCGCGACGCCGTTCTGGACCTGCAGCCGGATCGCGGACTGCGCTCCGTCGGCGACGTCGCTCGTGATTTCCACCCCGCGGTTCATCGGGCCCGGATGCAGCACGATGGCGCCCGGTTTCGCGAGCCGAAGGTTCTCGGCCGTGATGCCCCATTCGCGATTGAACGCGTCACCGTCGATCGTGTCCGCGTTCGGCATGCGCTCGCGCTGGATGCGCAGCGCCATCACGACGTCCGCGCCGCGGATACCTTCCTGCAGCGAGGTGTAGCGCTTCGCACCCTCGAGCTCTCCCTCATCGGCCGCCAGGCTCGCCGGGCTCACGAGGCGCAGCTCGCCGACGCCCAGCGTGAGGAGTGCCCGGCCCGATGAGCGCGCGACTCGCGAATGGCGGATGTCACCGACGATCGCGACGCACAGCCCGCCGACGTCGCCCTTGCGCTGGCGGATGGTGAGCGTGTCGAGCAGGCCCTGGGTCGGGTGCGAGACGTGCGCCTCGCCCGCATTCAGCACGCTCACGTGCGGAGCAACGTGGCGCGAGAGGTAGGCGGGCAACCCGGGCTCCGCGTCGCGCATGACGAACACGTCCACCAGCATGGACTGCAGGCTGTAGATCGTGTCGAGGACGGTCTCGCCCTTCACGCGTGAGGACGATTGCAGGTCGAGGTTGACGACGTCGGCGCCGAGCCGAGTCGCCGCGAGCTCGAAAGACACCCGGGTGCGCGTGCTCGGCTCGAAGAACAGGTTCGCGACCGTGCGTCCGGCCAGGCTCTGGTCGCGCGGCGGCATGTCGCCCGGCGTGCGGACGTAGAACTGCGCGAGGTCGAGCAGCTGCTCGAGCTCGTCGCGGGACAGGCCTTCGAGCGTGAGGAGGTGGCGCAGGCGGCCCTGGTGGTCGCGCTGCAGTTCGCTGCCGGTGTCGGTGGTCAAGTGTCGCTCCCGAATCAGGTGGCGTGTCCGCGCAGCCAGGTCTCTAGGATCAGGCGCGCGGCGTTGGCATCGACGTCCCCGGGCCTCACGCGGCGCTTGCGCGCGCCCGAGCGCCGCGCGTCCCGCAGGTCCGCCTGCGCGGCCGCGGAAGTGAGGCGCTCGTCCACGAGTTCCACCGGCAGGCCGAAGCGCCGCGCGAGTTCGCCTGCGAAGGCGCGGCAGGTTCCGGTGAGGACGGTCTCGGTGCCGTCCATATTATAAGGGACGCCCACGAGGAGCCGCGTGGGCGACCAATCGCGCACCGAGCGCTCGAGAGCCGCCCAGTCGGGCGACTGACCGACGTGGATGATGCCGGCCGGGCTCGCGGTGCCCGTCGTCGTCTGCCCGACGGCCACACCGATGCGCCGCGTGCCGTAGTCGAAGGCCAGCAGCACTTCCCGGCGTTCGCCCACGGACCGGCTCAGGCGTGGCCGGTGTCGCTGCTCAGGTGCAGCAGATTGACGCCGAGCAGACGCCCGGCCGCCTGCCAGCGATCCTCGGCCGGCACCTCGAACAGCAGTCGCTCGTCGGACGGCACGGTCAGCCACGCGTTGCGCGCCATCTCGTCCTCGAGCTGGCCGGCCTCCCAGCCCGCGTAACCGAGTGCGATGATCGCCTGCTCGGGGCCGCGCCCGCCGGCGAGCGCGTCCAGGATGTCGCGCGAGGTCGTGAGGTGGATCCTGTCCGAGACCGGGAGCGTGGACTCCCAGGTCGGGCCCGGGCTGTGCAGCACGAACCCGCGATCGGTCTGCACCGGACCGCCCTGCAGCACGTGCTGCCGCGACACGCGCGACTGCGAAGCGTCGAGACCGAGCTGCGCGAAGACGTCCCCGAGGTCCATCGTGAGCGGCCGGTTGATGACGATGCCGAGCGCGCCGCGCTCGCTGTGGTCGCAGACCAGCGTCACGGTCTGCGAGAAGTTCGGATCGTCCATGCCCGGCATGGCGATCAGGAACTGGTTGGTCAGGAACGTCCCAGCCATGGGCGCAAGTATCCGGCCGCGGCGCTCGGCACCACAAGCGCCGGCCGCGTCACGGGCGGTCGGCGAACACCGCGCCTTCCTCGACCTGGCCCTTCAGGAACTGCCACTCGTAGGCGAAGCGCAGCACCGGATAGCGCTCGCGCATCGCGGAGGGGAAGGGATCGAACGGGGAGGCGAGGCGAACGATGCCGAGGGCGGCGTTGTCGAGTTCGCGGTGGCCGCTCGAGCGGCGGACCACGACCTGCTCGAGGCCGCCGTCGGCCCGGATGGCGACCTCGAGGACCGGGTTGCCGGAGAGGCCGCGCCGGCGCGCCTCGTTCGGGAAGTTGAGGGTCCCGACGCGCTCGATGCGGCGTTTCCAGCCGTCGAGATAACTGGCGATGATCGACTCGCGGGTGTCGGCGAGCAGGCGGTCGTCGGTCGAAGGATCGCCGCGCAGGTGCAGCGAAGCGTCGGCGGCCGTGGCATTGGCGCCGATCTGCTGCAGCGGCCGGGCCTCCATGGGCACCGCAGCGGCCGCCGCCTGCTGCGTCTCGGCCCCCGAGACCGTGCGATGAGCGTCCGTGGAGCGGCTCGAGAGCAACTGGGTGCCGCCGACCGTCTCCGTGGAAGCATCCGGCGTGAGCGAGTCGCCGCCGGGCTGCCCCTGGTTCTCGAGCAGGCTGGCCGAGGCTTCGGGCAGCGACGTGCGCTTGCGGTCGCGCGCGGTTCCCGAGCCGTGCTGGCTGCGCTGGGCGATGTAGCTCGCTTTCGGATTGTCCGCCTCCGGTGGGCCCTCCGGCACGAGCAGCACCTCGAGCGTGGGCAGCGGGTTGTCGTTGGCAGCGGGCGCGCTGAACTTGACCCCGAGGATGACGAGGCCGTGGACCAGCGCCGCGATGAAGATCGCCGTGGCCAGGCGGTCCTCGGGTCGGTCGCTGCGCACGCGGAGTTCCATGCGTCAGCCGCCCCGGCGCCGCGCGATCGCGTCCACCAGGCTGCCGGCGATGTCGAGGCCGAACTGCCGGTCGAGCTCGCGCACACCCGTCGGGCTCGTCACGTTGATCTCGGTGACGAAACCGCCGATCACGTCGAGCCCGACGAACAGCATGCCGCGGTCGCGCAGCACGGGCCCGATCTGCCCGGCGAGCCAGCGGTCACGGTCGTCGAGCGGTCGCCCCACGCCCTTGGCCCCCGCGGCCAGGTTGCCCCGATTGTCCGTGGCGGACGGGATGCGGGCGAGTGCGTACGGCACCGGCTCGCCGTCCACGAGGATCACGCGCGCATCGCCCGTGGCCACGATGTCCGGGATGTAGCGCTGCACGATGGCATAGCGCCCGCCGTACTCGGTCAGCGTCTCGAAGATGACGTTCGCATTCTTGTCGCCCGCCTCGAGCACGAAGATCGAGCGGCCGCCCATGCCGTAGAGCGGCTTGCAGACGATGCGCCCGTGCTCGCGCAGGAACGCGTGCATGTCGCCCATGTCGCGCGTGATCAGGGTCGGCGCGCAGCACTGCGGGAACCACGCGGTGAACACCTTCTCGTTCATGTCGCGAAGTCCCTGCGGATTGTTGACCACCAGGGCGCCGGCCGCCTCGGCCCGCTCGAGGATGTAGGTCGAGTAGATGTACTCGGTGTCGAACGGCGGGTCCTTGCGCATCAGGATGGCGTCGAAGTCGCCGAGGCGCGCGGTCTTCGCCTCGCCGCGCGTGAACCAGTCCTTCGGGTCGTCGCGGACCTCGACGGCGTGCGCGCGCCCCATCGCCACGCCGTCGCGCAGCCACAGGTGGCCGAGCTCGAGGTACGCGAGTTCCCAGCCGCGCCGCTGCGCGGCGAGCATCATCGCGAGCGTCGTGTCCTTCGCCGGCTTGATGTCCTCGATCGGGTCCATCACGACGGCGACGCGCAGGCGTTTCTCGGTCATCGCTCACTCCAGGGGGCGCGGCGCCCGGCGGCGCCTGTGACACCGGTCATGGTATCGAAACGGGCCGATGGCAGGGCCCCTGCCAATATGTTAAAACCACCCCGCGAGCACAGCCTCGCGCTTTAGCGTCGTGCTCGCGACGCTCATTCCCATCCGGGGGTTCGAGGGCATGGAAAACACGGCTGCCAGCACCAGCCGGCCGCGACTGGCGGGGCTGAAGGTGCTGGTCATAGACGACAGCAAGACGATCCGGCGCACGGCCGAGACCCTGCTCGCCCGCGAGGGCTGCGAGGTGTTCACCGCCGTCGACGGCTTCGATGCGCTCTCCAAGATCGCGGACCACCAGCCCGACATCGTGTTCGTGGACATCATGATGCCGCGGCTCGACGGCTACCAGACCTGTTCGCTGATCAAGCACAACAAGGTCTTCCGTTCCATCCCGGTGATCATGCTGTCGAGCAAGGACGGCCTCTTCGACCGTGCCCGCGGCCGCATCGTCGGCTCCGAGCACTATCTCACGAAGCCGTTCACGCGCGAGGAGCTGCTGAGCGCCATCGAGACCCACGTCCATCGCTGACGACCGATCGGAGGACACGAGCCGTGGCACTGGTACTGATCGTCGACGATTCTCCGACGGACGTGCACGTCATGCAGAAGGCGCTCGAGCAGGGCGGCTTCCAGACCGCGTCGGCCGCCGACGGGGGCGAGGGCATCCGCAAGGCCCGCGAGCTGCATCCCGACCTGATCCTGATGGACATCGTCATGCCGGGCCTGAATGGCTTCCAGGCGACGCGCGAGCTGGCGAACGACCCGGAGCCCCGCACGATCCCGGTGATCATGGTGACCTCGAAGGCGCAGGAGTCGGACCGCGTGTGGGGCCTCAGGCAGGGAGCGGTGGATTACCTGGTCAAGCCGGTCGCCATGGACCAGCTGGTGCGCAAGGCCCAGGCGGCGCTCGCGGTCTGAGATGCAGGAATCCGGCGCACTGCGATCGCTCCGCGACCGCCCCTACGAGTTGCTCCGCGAGCTCGATCGCCGCGCGCGGGCGGCTGCCCAGGGCCAGCCCGAGGCCGCGGCCGCGGGGGCCGAGTGGGTCGGTATCGCTTTCCGTCTCGGCGGCGAGGCGTTCCTCCTCGCCCGCGAGGAGACCCGCGAGGTGATGGGTTATCCCGCGGCGGTGACCCGCGTCCCGGGAGCCAAGTCGTGGATCCGCGGGCTCGCGAACGTGCGCGGCCAGCTCCTGCCGGTGATCGACGTGCGCGCATTCCTCGGCTCGGGCAGCTCGAACGTCACTCGCGCCACCCGCGTGCTCGTCGCGAACCACCGCGAAATTCCCGCCGGCCTCATGGTGGACGAGGTCATGGGCTTCCGCCGCTTCTACGAGGGCGAGTTCTCGGCCGACCTGCCGCCCACGCTGTTGCGCTGCGAGCGGTACCTCGCCGGCGCGTTCAAGCGCGGCGCCGAGGTCTGGCCGGTCTTCAGCGTGCGCACGCTCCTCGAAAGCCAGCAATTCCTGCAGGCCGCGGCGTCGTGAACGGCCGTGCCCTGCCAAACCCGAACCGGGTGAAAAGATGAACAACAGACTCGACGCCGCCCGACTGCAGCCGATCCTGATCCGCGTGGCGCTGGCGGCTGCCGCGCTCGCAGCGCTCGCGCTGCTCTTGTACGGCCGCGCGATGTCGCATCAGGCGCAACTCGGCCGCCACGTGGCGATGCTCTCGTCGCTGTCGCAGAACATGCCGCTCCAGGCGGGTGCGGCCGTGCGCGGTTCGGCGCCGGCGTTCGACTCGCTGGCCGAGTCGCGGGGCCAGCTCGAGCGCGTGATGAACGAGATCGGCGCCGGGAAGTCCTCGATCGGGTTCCTCGCGTCGCCGAGCGCGACGCTGCTGGGCGAAGTCTCCGGCTGGCAGGCGATGCTCGACCAGTCGCAGGCCGTGCTCGACGGGCGCGGCGCGGCGCTCAAGGCGCAACAGGCCGCCGCGGCGGTGCGTGAGATCACCCCGCAAGTGGTCGCGGCCACCGCCAACGTCGCCAAGGCCATGGGAGCCTCGCGTCCCGAATCGCTGAATCGCCAGCTCGAGCGCTTCGAGCTGCGGGCCCAGGCCGTCGAGCAGGACCTGTCCGCCCTCGCGGACGGCACGGCGCCGGTCGAGGCCGCCTCGCGGCGCCTCGCGGACAGCCTCGAGTTCATGGGCCAGGTGGTCGGCGGCCTCGCCGGGGAGTCGAATCCGCTCGGCATCGCGGCCGCGCAGGGCCAGGCGGCGGACGCGGCACGACTCCTCTCCGCGGTGTACCGCGGCGAGCAGGAGCAGGTGCGCTCGGTCATCGCCCTCGGGGACCAGCTCGAGCAGATCCAGGCGGCGCGCAACGCGCTCGTGGAGAGCGGCGCAGCAGCGTATGCAAGCCTCGCCAAGGTCGGCCGGCAGGCGCCCTCGGGCGTGACGAGCGTGCTCGGGAGCCCGTGGCTGCCGCTCGCATTCCTCCTGGTCGCGCTCGCGGCGCTCGCGGCGCTCGCGTTCCTGCAGCGTTCGCTGGCCACGCTGCAGCGCGCCGCCGAGCTGCAGGCACGGCAGAACGAGCGCAACCAGCAGGCGATCCTGCGGCTCCTCGATGAGCTTTCGAGCCTCGCCGACGGCGACCTCACCGTGCAGGCGACGGTGACGGAGGACATCACGGGGGCGATCGCGGATTCGATCAATTACGCGATCGAGGCGCTGCGCGAACTCGTCACCACGATCAACGATTCGGCGATCAAGCTCGACGCGGCGACCCGCCAGACACAGGCGCTTTCGACGCACCTCGCCAAGGCTTCCTCCGCGCAGTCGAAGCAGATCGGCGCGGCCTCGGAGTCGATCGCGGCGATGGCGACGTCCACCGAGGAGGTGTCCGGCAACGCCGAGCGCTCCGCGGACGTCGCGCGGCACTCGGTGGACATCGCGCACAAGGGCGGCGACGCCGTGCGCCGCACGATCGACGGCATGAACGCCATCCGCGAGAACATCCAGGAGACTTCGAAGCGCATCAAGCGCCTCGGGGAGAGCTCGCAGGAGATCGGCAACATCGTCGAACTCATCAACGACATCGCCGAGCAGACCAACATCCTCGCGCTGAACGCCTCGATCCAGGCGTCCATGGCGGGCGAGGCGGGCCGCGGCTTCGCGGTGGTCGCGGACGAGGTGCAGCGGCTCGCCGAGCGCGCGGCGAACGCGACGAAGCAGATCGAGGTGCTGGTGCGCACCATCCAGGCAGACACCAACGAGGCGGTCGTCTCGATGGAGCGCACCACGACCGACGTCGTCGGCGGCGCGCTGCTCGCCGAGAACGCCGGCGCCGCGCTCGAGGAGATCGAGCAGGTGTCGAACCAGATCGCGAGCCTCGTGCAGAACATCTCCGCGAGCGCGCGGCACCAGGCCGTCTCCTCGCAGAGCATCTCGCGCAACATGCAGGTGCTCCGCGAGATCAGCTCGCAGACGGCCGAGAGCACCACGGCGACCTCGACTTCCATCGGCAAGCTGGCCGAGCTTGCGGCCCAGCTGCGCAAGTCGGTGACCGGCTTCCGGCTGCCCGAGGGGTCGGGCGCGAGCGTGAGCGGCGAGTACCCCGTCCTGCGTCCCGAGGCGCTGCCGGCCGAAGAAGCCGACCGGCTGCGACGGGTGAGCGGGCTCGCGGGCTGAAGTTGCGGCAGGCGCAGGATCCGTGAGCACCCGACCCATGCAGCTCGCCACCCCCGACGAGTCCCACGCCTCGCTGCAGCTGGTCGTCCGTGAGATCGCCGGCGAGCTGAACGAGGCCCGTACGGCCCTGGAGGCCTTCGCCGAGAGCACCGAGGACCGCGCTGCCCTGCACCGGTTCGTTACTCACGTGCACGTAGCGCGCGGCGCGCTGCGCCTGGCCGAGGTGTACGGCGGAGCGCTGCTCGGCGAGGAAATGGAGCAGGTTGCGCGATACCTGGACGGCCACCATCGCGACGGGAAGGTGGACCCCGACGGGCTCGACGCGCTGATGCGCGCCATGGAGCAGCTGCCAGCCTACGTCGATCGCGTGGCGTCGGGCGGGCGCGACGTGCCGCTCGCGCTGCTCCCGCTGCTTAACGACCTGCGCGCGGTGCGTGGCGGGGCGCTGCTGTCCGAGGGCACGCTGCTGCTGCTCAACCTGCGTTCCGACGAGCCCGCGCATCCGCTCGGCGACACGGCCGCGCGCCTGCCGCCCCCCGAACTCGCGCGTAAGCTGCGGCCGAGGTTCCAGGTCGCGCTGCTCGGGTGGATTCGCGGCGAGCACGTGCAGCAGAACCTTGCGGTGCTGGCCGACATCGCCGCGCAGTTCGAGGTCTCCGCGACCACCCAGCCGCTCTTCCAGTTGTGGTGGGTCGTGAGCGCCGTGCTCGAGGCCCTCGAGCAGGGAGGCATCGACGGCAACGTTTCCGTGAAGCGCCTGCTCGGCCACGTGGACCGCGAGCTGCGTCGCCTGCAGGAGCAGGGCGAGCCGCGCTACGCCGAGTCGCCGCCGATCGAGCTGATGAACAACCTGCTCTTCTACCTGGCGCGGTCGAGGACCGCGGGCCCGCGCGTCGCCGGAGTGCGCCGGTCCTTCCGCCTCGACGAGGTGCTCGCCGTCGATGAGCGGGTGGACGAAGCGCGGGAGACGCTGTCGGCGCCGAGCGTGCGGTTGATGAAGACCGTCGCCGCCGCGATCCGCGAGGACCTCACGCGGGTGAAGGACGTCCTCGACATCTTCGTGCGCAAGGGCGCGAACCAGGTGGACGAGCTCGTCCCGCAGCTCGAGATGCTGCGCAAGATCAGCGACACACTCGGCGTGCTCGGCCTGGGTGCGCTGCGCGACCGCGTGCAGGGCGAGATCGAATCGCTGCAGGGAATCGTCGATCGCCGCCAGCCGCCGGACGACGCGGCGCTGCTCGGCATCGCCTCCGCGCTGATCGAGGTCGAGGACAGCCTCGACTCGCAGCTCGTGAGGCTGATCCTGCCCGAGGCGGCCACGGCGGAGCAGCCCGGCGAGCCGACGGACGAGGAATTCCGGCAGGTGCAGGACGCGGTGCTGCGCGAGTGCATCGTCAACATGGCGCGCATCAAGGAGGCCATCACGCAGGCGCTCGGTGCGCCGGCGGAGGCCCAGGGGCTCGACCAGGTGCCGCAGCTGGTGCGCGGCATCACGGCAGGCCTGCTGATGCTGGGCAGGCAGCGCGCGGTCGAGGTGATGGAGCGCGTTGGCCGCGCGCTCGGCAGCATCGTGCGTCCGGAGCCGGGCGCCCTGGCGCTGCCACGGCTGGACCGCCTCGCGGACGCGATCGTCGCGGTCGAGTACTACATGGAGATGCTGCAGGCGGGACGGCCCGACCCGTGGCACATGCTCGAGAACGCGGAGGCCTGCCTCGCCGAGATCGAGGAGGCGCCCACCAGGGTGATCGAGCTCTGGCCGCGCGCGCCCGAGCGCGAGGAACGGCCGCTCGATGCGGGCCCGGTCGCGTCCGCGCCGGCCCCGGCGGTGCTGGAAGAGGCCGCGCTCCCGGTCGAGCCGGTCCCTGTCCCGAAGGCGGCGACGGCGCTGCCCGAACCTGCCGCCGTCGACCCCGAGTTCCTGCAGCTGTTCGTCGAGGAGGCGCGCGAAAACATCGCGCAGCTGCAGGCGCTCTTCCCGCAGTGGGAAGCGAACCCGCTCGACGCCCAGGCACTGCGCGACGTGCGCCGCGCGTTCCATACCCTGAAGGGCAGCGGACGCATGGTCGGCGCCCGGCGGGTGAGCGAGTTCTCGTGGAGCGTCGAGAGCCTGCTGAATCGCGTGATCAGCCAGACGCTGGCGCGCTCGCCGGAGATCGTGGACATCGTGCGCGAAGCCGTGGCCGCCATGCCGAAGCTCGTCGACGAGCTCGAGCACGGCGCGGCGTCGCCCATCGACCTCGCCGGCCTCGTCGCTCGAGCGGACGCGCTGTCGGGCCGCGAGGCGGTTGCGGTTCCGCCGCCGCCCGAGCCGGCAGTCGCACCGGCGGCCCCGGAGCCCGCGGAGGTGGCAGCTGCGCAAGCGCCTGCGGAGGCTGAACCCGTCGTTGCGGAGGAAACGGGCGGCATGGATCCCGTCCTGCGCGAGATCTTCCGCAAGGAGACGGCGGGTCACGTGGCCGTCGTGCGCGACTTCATCGACCGTTGCAGCGAGGGCATCGCGCCCTACCCGGTGTCGGAGGCGCTGTACCGCGCCTGCCACACGTTGAGCGGGATCGCGAAGACCGCCGGCGCGCGCCAGGGCATCAAGGTCGCCGAGCCGATGGAGCACTACGTCCGCAAGCTCCACGACAATGGCCGTGGCCTGCCCGAGGAAGGGCTGCTGCTGCTGCGCGACACCGTGCAGAGCCTCGAGCATGTCGTCGAGCACGTCGACGAGGACACCGGCTTCTTCCCGGACCACGGCCGTCTGATCGCGGGGTGGCACGCACTCGAGCGCTCGCTCGAGGCCGAACTCGCGAGGCTGGCCGACGCCGGGGAACGCACAGTGGCCGAGCTCTGGCACGCCGAGCCGCCCGCCACGGAGGCCGCGGAGGCCCCGCTCGTGCCGGTCGAGACGCCGCCGGTCGAAGATCTCACGCAGCCATCGATCGACGCGCTCGCCGCGCTGGTCGAGCAGCCCGTCGAGTCGGAGGCCGACGTGACGGAGCCCCACCTCCTCATGCCCGAGCTTCCGCCGGGCATGCCGCCGCCGACCGAGGTCCAGCTCCCGCCGCCGGTTCCGGCAGAAGAGGTACCTGCCGAAGCGGCCGCGGCCGAGGAACCTGAGGAACCCGAGTTCGATTCCGACATCGCCGCGATCTTCAGCGAGGAAGCGAGCGAGCTGCTCGAGCAGGCCGAAGGCTCGCTCGCCGCGTGGACGCGCGACCGCGCGGACCGTAGCCGGGTCAGCGAGCTGAAGCGCGTGCTGCACACCCTGAAGGGCGGGGCACGCATGGCCGGCATCCGCGCGATGGGCGACCTGAGCCACGAAATGGAGTCCTTCCTCGCATCGCTCGAGGCCGGTACCGTGGTATCCGACTCGGCCGCGATCGAGGTGCTGCAGGCGTCGCTCGACGAATTGCATCGCATGCGGGAGACCGCCAACTCGGGCCAGCGCATCGTGCCGGC
>JBBIVG010000061.1:0-13423 GCA_037439865.1 Nevskiaceae bacterium | reverse complement strand
TCTTCATCTGGGGGCTGCCGGTGGTCAAGACCTACCTCAACGGCCTGTTCGCGCTGGCGATCGGTCGCCGCGAGACGCCGTTCGCGTGGCTGCTGATCGCGGCGATGCTGACCGACATCGCCGACGGCTGGATCGCGCGCCGCTATCGGTTCGAGACGACGATCGGTGCCTTCCTCGATTCGGTCGCGGACTGGGCCCTGACCGTTGCCTGGATCTACGGCATCTGGGTCTTCCACCGCCACGTCATGACCGACCACCCGCTCCTGTGCAGCGCCGCGGCGGGGCTTTGGGTGCTCGAGGACGCGGTCGCCCTGGTGCGCTACGGCAGGCTGTCGAGCTTCCACACTTACCTCTCGAAGATCGCCGCCAACGCGCTCGGCATCTTCATCGGTGTCCTGTTCGTGATCGGTGACTACCCCTGGATGTTCCATCTCGCCATCGGCCTCACGATCCTGAGCAGCGTCGAGGAGCTCGCGCTGCTAGCCGTGCTGCGCGAATGGCGGAGCGACGTGCGCGGCCTGTGGTGGGTGCTGCGCGCGGAGGACCGGCGATGAGCGCGGACGCGAAGGCACTCGATGCATGCTCGCGCCTTATCGAAGGGGCGTCCAGACGGTACATTACGGAGCACCGGAGGATCCAAATGGACGCGAAACGACTCGCGCCGCTCTTCGTGGGCGCGCTGCTGGCTGCCTGCGGCGGCAAGCCACATCCGACGACGACCGTGGCCGGCGCCGCGGCGACCACGTTCACCGAGCAGGCCAACCGCGACATGGCCGCCGCCCTGCCGATCGGCGACCCGCAGGACATGGAGGACGCGAAGCGCGGCTTCATCGCCACCGACGATCCGCTCCTGGTGATCGGACCTGGCGGGATGCGGACCTGGGACTTCGACTCGTACAAGTTCATCGACGGCGACGCGCCCCCGTCGGTCAACCCGAGCCTCTGGCGCCAGGCGAAGCTGAATAACCAGCACGGCCTGTTCGAAGTCGTGCCGGGCATCCACCAGGTGCGCGGCTACGACATCTCGAACATGACGCTGATCGAGGGCAGGACGGGCTGGATCCTCGTCGACCCGCTGACGTCGAACGAGACCGCCGCCGCGGCGCTCGCGCTCGCGCGCAAGCATCTCGGCGACCGGCCGGTTTCCGCGATCATCTTCACGCACAGCCACGTGGACCACTTCGGCGGCGTCGCGTCGGTCCTGCCGTCCGATCCGGGCGCCGCCGCGCGGATCCCGATCGTTGCGCCCAGGAACTTCATGGAGGAATCGACCAGCGAGAACGTGCTCGCCGGCATCGCCATGGGCCGCCGTGCGACATACATGTACGGCACGTTCCTGCCGCGCTCGCCGACCGGGCACGTGGATACCGGGCTCGGCAAGGGCCCCGCCGTCGGCACCGTCAGCATCCGCGAGCCGACGATCATCGTGGACCGCACGCCGCAGGAGATGGAGCTCGACGGCGTGAAGTTCGTGTTCCAGTACGCGCCGGAGTCGGAGGCGCCGGCCGAGCTGACGTTCTACCTGCCCGACCTCAAGGCCTGGTGCGGGGCCGAGATCGTCACGCACACGCTGCACAACCTCTACACGCTGCGGGGCGCCAAGGTGCGCAATGCGGTGAAGTGGAGCGGCTACATCGACGACGCGATGCACCGTTTCGGCGACATGGAGGTCGTCTTCGCGAGCCACCACTGGCCGACGTGGGGCAACGCCCGCATCCTCGACTACCTCAAGGCGCAGCGCGACACGTATCTCTACATCCACGACCAGACGCTGCGGCTCGCGAACGAGGGGTACACGCCCCAGGAAATCGCCGAGCAGCTCGAGCTGCCCTCGACGCTGCGCACGCGCTTCGCGAATCGCGGCTACTACGGCACGGTGCGCCACAACGCCAAGGCGGTCTACCAGGCGTACTTCGGCTGGTACGACGGCAATCCGGCGAATCTCGATCCCCTACCGCCGGTCGAGGCGGGGAAGAAGTACGTCGAGGCGATGGGCGGTGCGGCGGAGGTGCTGAAGAAGGGCAAGGCCGCCGCGGACGCGGGCGACTACCGGTGGGCCGCGATGATGCTGAACCACCTCGTGTTCGCGGAGCCCTCGAACAAGGAGGCGAAGGACCTGCTCGCGTCGGTCTACGACCAGCTCGGCTATCGCGCCGAGGCCGGCCCGTGGCGCGACGTGTACCTGACCGGAGCGTACGAACTGCGCAACGGCATCCAGGGGACGGCCGCCAATCCGAAATTCGCCATGGCCCTGCTGCGGGAGACACCGCCCGCCCGGTTCTTCGACTCCATGGCGGTCCGACTCAAGGGACCGGATGCCGACGGCAAGCACCTCAAGTTCAACTTCATCTTCGACGACTTGAAGGAATCGCACGTGGTCGAGCTCGAGGACGCCGTGCTGCACCACTGGCAGGCCGACCCGGCCCCGGACGCGGACGCGACGGTTCACCTGACGCGCGAGCTGATGGTGCGGCTCGGGGCCGGCGAGGCCGGGCTCAAGGACCTGGTACTGTCCGATGACCTCAAGGTCGAGGGGAGCCGGCTCAAGCTGCTGTCTTTCCTGTCCCTGATCAGCAAGCCGGATGGCCAGTTCCCGATCGTGACACCCTGAGGCCCGGCCTGCGGAATTCCCGGAGTCAGGCCGGGCCCGGGTCGGGGTAGGCTCAGGGGTCCCGGACGGGAAGCGGCGAGGATCAAGCGATGGACGACACGGGTAACAGGCGCCAGCCGGCCGAGGCGGCGGAATCCCGCGCGACCAGGGCGAAGAAGAAGGGCAACTCGAGGGCGAGGAGCAGGTCGAGGCGCGTGGCGCGGGGCGACGTCGCCCCGCGGCTCACCGCGGCCGGCATCGCCGAGTTCTCGGTGTCCGAGGCGGTCGCGGCGGCGAACGAGTCCAAGGCGCACGCGGTCCGGGACATCCTTTCCCGTGCCGCGAAGGGCGATGGGCCGGGGCTGGCGGAAACCTTCGATGCCATCCTCTCCGGCGCATCCCCCGACGACATCGTCGCGATTCGCAACCTGCTCACCCGCCACGAGGAAGAGGCGCTGCACCACCGTCGCGAGAAAGCCGACGGCGAACTCGCGGAGGACTGGCGCGAGGGTGGCTATCCCTACAAGCACCTCATGTCCCGCCGCAACTACGAGCTGGAGAAGTACCGGTTGCAGGTGGAACTGCTCAAGCTGCAGGCCTGGGTCAAGGAGACCGGGCAGCGCGTCGTGATCCTGTTCGAAGGACGCGACGCCGCGGGCAAGGGCGGCACGATCAAGCGCTTCATGGAACACCTGAACCCCCGCGGTGCGCGCGTCGTGGCGCTCGAGAAGCCGAGCGACGTCGAGCGCGGGCAGTGGTACTTCCAGCGCTACGTCGAGCACCTGCCGACGCGCGGCGAAATCGTGATGTTTGACCGGTCCTGGTACAACCGTGCGGGCGTCGAGCGGGTGATGGGGTTCTGCACGGACGAGGAGTACCTCGAGTTCATGCGCCAGGCGCCGGAATTCGAGCGCAACCTCGTGCGCAGCGGACTGCACCTGATCAAGTTCTGGTTCTCGGTCACGCGCCGGGAGCAGCGGCGGCGGTTCAAGGAGCGCAAGTCGCACCCGCTCAAGCAGTGGAAGCTGAGCCCGGTGGACCTCGCCTCGCTCGACAAGTGGGACGAGTACACGCGCGCCAAGGAGTCGATGTTCTTCTACACCGACACGGCCGACGCGCCCTGGACAGTCATCAAGTCGGACTGCAAGAAGCGTGCGCGGCTGAACGCCATGCGCTACGTGCTGCACAAGCTGCCGTACGCCAACAAGGAGCTGCAGTCGATCGGCACGCTCGACCCGCTGCTCGTCGGTCGCGCGAACGTCGTTTACGAGCGCGGCGAGAGGCAGGTCTCGCCGATCCTGTGAGCGCCCGCGGGCGAGGTGAAGAATGATCACGCTCTACTGGTTCTGGTCCTTCAATCCGCAGAAGGCACGCCTCGCACTCGAGGAACTGGGCCTGCAGTACTCCCTGGTGACCGTCGACCTGGGGAGGGGCGGGCAGCACGCGGACCTCGTGGGCGAACTCAACCCCAACCACAAGGTGCCGATCCTCTCCTGGGGCCCGTACACGCTCTGGGAGTCGAACGCGATCGTGACCTATCTCGGCGAGCGCGAGCACCGGCTGTGGCCGACCGATGCGGAAGGCAAGGGCCGCGCGGCGAAGTGGCTCTTCTTCGAGGCGCGGCACCTGTCGGAGCCGATCGGGGAGTTGTGGTTCAACGGCTACGTCGCGCGGCTGATGGGACGCACGGCGGATACCCTGGCAGCCGAAAATGCGGCGAAGAAGAGCGCGCGCTACCTCGCCGTGCTCAATGAGCACCTCGGCAAGGACCCGTGGATGCTGGGCAGCGAGTTCTCGCTGGTGGACTGCTGCTACGCGCCGGTGCTCGATGCGCTCGCGCTCGCCGGCGACTACATCGAGGCGTATCCGGCCCTGAACGCCTACCTCAAGATCATCCGCGAGCGCAAGTCCTGGCGGGCCTGCGAGTTCCGCAGCTAGGTGCCTGGTACCGGATTTTCTGCGCGGAAAATCGGTGCCTGGCACCTGTCTGCCCCCCTTTTCCGCGGACGAAATAGGAGAATGTCCCCGGTTTTCGGATGTCCCTGATTGCTGTCCGGGGTCCATAGCTATAAATCGCTACCAAACCAGGACGAGGCCATGACCAGTAAAGACACGGGGCCCGGCTACGAAGTCGTGGCCCGACAGGATTTCTCGGACGTTACATTCCTGCTCGAGATCCGGCATCCGATGCTGGCGAAGGCGGCCCGGCCGGGCCAGTTCGTCATCGTCATGTCGCACGAGCAGGGCGAGCGCATCCCGCTCACGATCGCCGATTTCGACCGCGACAAGGGCACGATCACGCTCGTCATCCAGGCGGTCGGCAAGACGACCCGCGAGATGCAGCGCGACTGCCACGTCGGCAGCCGGCTCGTCGCGCTCGTCGGGCCCATGGGCATCCCGAGCCACATCGGCGAGGCGCGCAAGGTCCTGTGCGTCGGCGGCGGCCTCGGCGTGGCGCCGGTGTACCCGCAGGCGCGCGCATATAAGGAGAGTGGCGCCTACGTCATCGGCGTGCTCGGCTTCCGCACGCGCGACCTCGTGTTCTGGGAGGACAAGTTCCGGGCCTGCTGCGACGAACTCATCCTCTGCACCGACGACGGCTCGGCCGGCATCAAGGGCCTCGTGACCGAAGGCATCCGCCAGGCGGTCGAGAAGCACCCCGACATCGACGAGTGCGTGGCGATCGGGCCACCCGTGATGATGAAGGGCTGCGCGGAGGCGACCCGGCCGCACAAGATCCACACCATCGTGAGCCTCAACCCGGTGATGGTGGATGGTACCGGCATGTGCGGCGGCTGCCGCGTCAAGCTCACGAACGGCGTGAAGTTCGCTTGCGTCGACGGACCGGACTTCGACGGCCACATGGTGGACTTCGACGACCTCATGTTCCGCCTGCAGCGTTACAAGGCGACCGAGCACGAGGCGATGGAGCGCTTCAACGAGAGCTGCCGCCTCAGGAGCCAGATGCCGTGACCGCGCCCAGGCCGAAGAAAAAGACGATCCGGATGATCCCGCAGGCGCGGACGCCCGCGCGCGAGCAGGACCCGAAGGAGCGTGCGCGCAATTTCCAGGAGGTGAACTGCGGCTACCAGGTCGAGGACGCGCTGCTCGAGGCCGAGCGCTGCCTGATGTGCCCCGACCAGCCCTGCGTGCGTGGCTGCCCGGTCAACATCGCGATCCCGGATTTCATCCTCAGGATCGCCGAGAAGGACTTCCGCGGCGCGTACGACGTGATCACGACCACCAACCTCCTGCCCGCCGTCTGCGGTCGCGTCTGCCCGCAGGAGAACCAGTGCGAGGGCGTCTGCACGGTCGGCGAGTCGCTCGAGCCGGTCGCCATCGGGCGCCTCGAGCGCTGGGTCGGCGATCTCGCCATCAAGGAGGGCTGGTCGAACATCCCGTACATCGAGCGCAACCGGTTCCGCGTCGGCATCGTGGGTTCCGGTCCCGCCGGCATGGCCTGCGCCGCCGACATGGCGAAGGCCGGTTGCGAGGTCGTGGTCTACGAGGCGTTCCACGAGGCGGGTGGCGTGCTCAAGTACGGCATCCCCGACTTCCGCCTGCCGAACACCGTGGTCGACGCGGAGATCCGGAAGCTCGAGCAGCTCGGCGTGCGTTTCGAGTGCAACACGCTGGTCGGGCGGCTGTTCAGCATCGAGCAGATGATCGAGGAGATGGGATTCCACGCCGTGTTCATCGGCACGGGCGCCGGCTACCCGAGCTTCATGGGCATCCCGGGCGAGTCGCTGAATGGCGTGCTCTCGGCCAACGAGCTCCTCACCCGCTGCAACCTGATGCACGCGCGCGAGTTCCCGAACTTCGACACGCCCCTGCAGCCCGGCAAGCACGTCGCCGTGATCGGCGCGGGCAATACCGCGATGGATGCGCTGCGCGTCAGCCTGAGGTTGGGTGCCGAGTCGGTCAGTTGCCTGTACCGCCGCAGCCACGCCGAGGCGCCGGCCCGCGCGGAGGAGATCCACCACGCCGAGGAGGAGGGCGTCCAGTTCCACTGGCTGGTGAGCCCGGTCGAGATCCTCGACGATGGCAAGCGCAACGTCCGCGGCGTCCGCTGCGTGAAGATGACGCTCGGCGAGCCGGACGAGTCGGGCCGCCGCCGGCCGGTGCCGGAGCCCGGCAGCGAGTTCGAGATCGAGGCGGACATGGTCGTGTACGCGATCGGCACGAACGCAAACCCGATCATCGGCCAGACCTCGAAACTGAAGCTCAACAAGCGCGGCTACATCGCGACCGACGACAGCCTCGCCACGTCGATCCCGGGTGTGTTCGCCGGCGGCGACATCGTCACCGGAGCCGCGACCGTGATCGAGGCGATGGGCGCCGGGCGCCGCGCGGCGCGCAGCATGAAGTCGTTCCTCGGGCTGCGCGACACGGACTACGTCTACCAGGACAAGCAGGACGGCCCCGACTCGATGCTGTTCGGCATCGACCGGGCCGAGCACAACTACGCCCGCGTGCGCCTGCCGAGGTGAATCCATGAGTGCCGTAACCGACCTGAAGTCGCGCGGCGCGGCGGCCCGAACCGCGGGCTCGCGCGTCGTCGCCAAGCAGCTCCTCACGCTCGAGGAGCACGTCGTCGAGATCATGAGCGACTCGGGCGAGGGCGCGCAGAAGTGCGGGCAGTCCTTCGGCGCGATCGCGGCCCGCATGGGCAACGGCGTGTGGACGGTGGAGATCATCCCGGCCGAGATCCAGCCGCCGGCGCGCAGCGTCGCCGGCGCGAGCGGCAACCGCATCCGCATCGGCTCGAAGCGCGTCACGAACGGAGGCGACGAGGTGGCGCTCGTCGTCGCATTCAACGAGCAGGTGCTGCTCGGCCGCGTCAATGCCGGCGAGCTGAAGCCGGGTTGCATCGTCCTGCTCGAGAGCATGTGGGGCGACAGCGCGGATCCCAAGATCGTCGCGCAGTACACCGAGACCCGCGACCGGCTGCTGGCGGACGGGTACCGTGTCCACGAAGTCCCGATGGAGAAGGAGTGCCGGGCGCTGGTCTCCGACCCGCGCAAGGGCAAGAACATGTTCGTGCTGGGGATGCTCTGCAACCTCTACAGCCTCGACATGGACCTCGCGCGCGAGCAGATCGCGTTCATCTTCGGCAAGAAGGACCAGAAGATCATCAAGTCGAACGTCGCCCTGCTCGAGGCCGGCTGGGCCTGGGCCGAGGCCAACCTCGACTTCAAGTACAGCATTCCCGCCGTGCGTGCGACCGAGCCGCAGGTCGTGATCAACGGCAACACGGCGCTCGCGCTCGGCGTGCTGGCCTCCGGCATGGACATCTGCGCGATGTACCCGATCACGCCGGCGACCTCCGCCTCGCACTACCTGAGCGACATCTTCGAGAAGGCGGGCGGCATCGTGCACCAGGCCGAGGACGAGATCGCGGCCTGCGCGTTCGCGATCGGCGCCTCGTATTCCGGCAAGGTCGCGGTGACCATCACGTCGGGACCGGGCTACTCGCTCAAGCAGGAAGGCATCGGGCTGGCCGTGATGGCCGAGATCCCGCTCGTCGTGGTGAACGTGCAGCGCGGCGGCCCGAGCACCGGGCAGCCCACCAAGGTCGAGCAGGGCGACCTGCTCACGACGATGTTCGGCAGCCACGGCGACGCGCCGAAGGTCGTGATGGCGACGAGCAGCATCGAGGACTGCTTCTACTCGATGATCACCGCGCGCCGCATCGCCGAGACGTTCAACATGGTCGTGGTCGTGCTGTCCGACGCGAGCCTCGCGACGGCCCAGCAGCCGTTCCCGCGGCCGGCGTTCGACCCGGACTGGGTCGCCCCGCCCATCGACCAGAACCCGGTGCCCGAAGGCGCGCGGCCCTACGACTGGGATCCGGTCACGGGTCTGAGCCGCCGCTTCGTGCCGGGTCAGCCGGGCGGCATGCACACGCTCACGGGCCTCGCGCACGACCAGTCGAGCCGCGTGGCGTACGACCCGGACATAAACGAGAAGGGCATGCACGCGCGCAGCCTGAAGCTCGCGGCGCTGCAGAAGACGCTGACGCCGCCGCCGGTCTTCGGCGACGCCACGGGCGACATGCTGATCGTCGGCTGGGGCAGCACGCGGGGCGCGATCGAGGAGGCCGTGGGCCGGTTGCGCGACGAGGGCCACAAGGTGTCGTCGATGCACCTGACGTTCCTGCAGCCCATGCACCCGGGCATCAAGGAAGTGCTGAAGGCCTTCAGGCACGTGATGACGATCGAGGGCAACTGGACGGACGACCCGAACGACCCGCTGATCGACGAGACGAACCGCCGCTACTCGGCGCTCGCCATGCTGCTGCGCGCCCGCTACCTCGTGGACGTGGACTGCTGGAGCGAGGTGCGCGGCCGCCCCATCAAGCCGGGCACGATCTACGAGGAGATCCGGCGCCGCCTCGTGCAGGAGGAGTTGCACTGATGAGCACCGCCACGATCCGCCTGCAGCACCTGTTCGAGGAGCGCCGCGCGCTCGAGGACTACCAGAGCGGGGTGCCGCGCTGGTGCAAGGGCTGCGGCGACAACGCGATCCTGGCCGCCGTGCAGCGGCTCTGCCGCGACGAGGGCCTGAAGCCCGAGAAGACCGTGTTCGTGTCCGGCATCGGCTGTTCGAGCCGACTGCCGCACTACATGCGGACCTACGGGTTCCACGGCATACACGGACGCGCGCTGCCGATCGCCGAGGGCGTGAAGATGGCGCGGCCGGACCTGCACGTGTTCGTGAACACGGGCGACGGCGACTGCTGCAGCATCGGCGCGGCGCACTGGATCCACGCGATCCGCTACAACATGAACATGACGGTGCTGCTGCACGACAACCACATCTACGGCCTCACGAAGAAGCAGGCGTCGCCGACCTCGCCCCGCGGGACCAAGAGCAACACGACGCCCCGCGGCTCGTACCTCGACGCGCTGAACCCGCTCACCGTCACGCTCGGCGTGCAGAACGTCTCGTTCGTCGCGCAGGCCGTGGACTGGATCCCGGAGACGCTGTTCCAGATCATCCAGGCCGCGTACCACCACCGCGGGTTCTCGTTCGTACGCATCCTCCAGCGCTGCCCCGAGTTCGTCGGCTCGATGTACGAGCCCTGGGTGCACGATCCCTCGAGGATGCTCATGCTGACGCACGAGAACGGCATCCGCATGGGACCGGCCCTGCAGAAGATCTACCGCAACCAGCAGGAGCACGACCCGTCGAACATGAACCGCGCCCGCGAGATCGCGTCCGCCGAGGACCCGATCCCCGTGGGCATCCTCTATCGCGATCCGGAAGTCCCGTGCTACGAGGACCTGCGCCACGCCGGGGCGCTGCGCACGGCCGACTCGATCCGCGCGACGCTCGACGCGGAGCTGGACAAGTTCACCGTGTGGCCGCAGTAACCATGGACAGTCACCTTCGTTCCCAGGTCGTCTTCCATCTCACCGGGCGTCGCCCCGCGGTCGACGCGCCCGAGGCGGCCGTCGGCGGGCTGCGTCCCGCGCTGCTCGCGGGCTACCGCGACCTCGACTTGCTGCGTTACGACTTCCCGGTCGTCTTCTGCGGCGGTGACGAGTACGTCGTGCCGCTCGCCACGGTCGTCGATCGCGTGCTGCGCAAGGTCGCCCCGGAGGGCGTAACGGGCGAGGCCACGCGCCGGCGCGTGCTCAGGGTCGAGACGGAGATCCGGCGACTCGTGACGGCGGGCGCCCTCGGCACGCTGACTGACTTGTGGGACCAGGCCGCGGCCACGCTCGCGGCGCAGACGGACGAAGCCTTCGAGAAGGACGCGCGCCGTGCGCGCGACGCGCTGGGCGTGGACGGCGAGGTCGCCGGATGCGACACGTCGCTGCCGGCGCGATTCGTGCGCCACGCGTGGACGGTCGTGCAGCAGGAGAAGGCGCGCGTCGCCCGCGGGCGCATCGAGCGCCTCGTGATCCGGCTCGGCGAGATACTCCGGGCGGACTACATGCGGTCGGAGCAGGCGCTGCAGCAGCCCGCGCTCAAGGCGTCGTTCGGCACGGCGCACCACGCGCTCTTCGACTTCGGCGCGATGTCCAAGGTGCTGCAGCGCGTCGGGCCGCCGGGCGGCCTCGGCGAGCGGCGGCGCGCGCGTGTCGAGCGTGCACTCGCGGTGCTGAAGTCGCAGCGGTTCTTCGCTTACGCCGGCAGGGGCAATGGGGCCGGCGTGCACGAGTTCGCGTTCGACGAGCCGGCGGCGGCGCTCGCGGCGTTCCGGGCGCGACTGCCGGAGCTCGTGGAGCTGCTCAAGGCGCTGCAGATCGCCGAGCTCGAGGTCGAGGGGGGGTACCTCGAGGAGCTGCACGACCCGCTCTTCGCGGCATTCAACGAGGACTCCGTCACGGCCCTCGACCTGCGCTTCTTCCCGGACTACCTGGTCTGCCTCGGCAACCGCGAGCAGGCCGAGCCCGGCCGGCTGGGCGAGATGCTCTCGTCGGGCGTGCCGCTCAAGGTCGCGGTGCAGGTCGAGGACCTGCTCGAGGAATCGTCGCCGGGGCGCGGCCAGTTCGCGTTCGGCGTGCGCTCCGCGCAACTCGCCGCGACGGCCATGAGCTTCGACGACGTGTTCGTGCTGCAGACCGCGGCGTCGAACCTCGTGCAGCTGCGATCGCGGCTGCGGCAGGGGTTGGACTATCCGGGCCCGGCGCTGTTCAGCATCTATGCGGGCCCGAACGCGGGCGCGCTGCCGAGCTATCTCGCGTCGGCGTTGGCGATGCAGTCGCGCGCGTTCCCGGCGTTTTCCTATGATCCGGCGGCCGGCACGGACCTCGCCTCGCGCTTCTCGCTCGAGAACAACCCGCAGCCGGAGCGCGACTGGCCGATCGAGAAATTCAGCTACGCGGACCAGGACCTGCAGTCCGTGACCGCGGACGCCGCGTTCACGTTCATCGACTTCGTGGCCTGCGATCCGCGCTACGCGAGTCACTTCGCGCCCGTGCCGCGAGCGGCATGGACCAACGCCATGATCCCGGCGCACGAGTGGCTCGAGCATCCGCCCCAGGATGCGGCGGCCAGCGTGCCGTACGTGCTCGCGGTCGACGACTCGGACCTGCTCTGCCGCATGGTCGTCGACGACCGGCTGGTGCGCGCGGCGAATCGCTGCCGCGAGGGCTGGCACCGCCTGCAGGAACTCGGCGGAATCCACGACTCGAGGGCCGAGCGCCTGCTCGCGAAGGAGCGGCAGGCGTGGGAGGAGGAGCATCGGCGCGAAATGCTGGCGGCGGCACTCCCGGCGGGCGAGCCCCGGCAGGAGGCTGCGGCCAGTGAGTCGGCGCCCGCCGGTTCGACGCCGCCGCCTGCGGTGGAGACGGCGGAACCCGCTCGCAACCCGGACGAGGCCTACATCGAGACCATCCGCTGCTCGACCTGCAACGAGTGCACGCAGGTGAACCCGCGCATGTTCGCGTACAACGAGAACAAGCAGGCCTACATCAAGGACCTGAAGGCGGGGACGTACGCGCAGCTCGTGGAGGCGGCGGAGGGTTGCCAGGTGTCGATCATCCACCCGGGCAAGCCGTGGAACCCGGACGAGCCGGGACTCGCAGAGCTGATCGAGCGGGCGAAGCCGTTCATCTGAGGGCGACGGCAGGGGCCAAGCTCCTGCTTTCCCCGTGGCCGGCGAACATGGCGCGCCGTGCGTGTGGCCTAGTTCCGGGCCTGCGTGTCCTTGTGCTTCGTGACGGAACGCACGAGCCTGCCGAACGCCCGGTCCTTCTTTCGCCGCTCGGCGTACGAGGAATCGTGGAATTCCGATTCCTTCACGAGCTTCAGGTAATTGCGCAGATGTCCTTCATCCAGTTCATGCCTCGCGACTGCCTCCCGCACGGCGCAACCGGGTTCGCTGGCATGACTGCAATCGGTGAACCGGCAGTTCCTGGCGAGGTCTCCAATGTCGGAGAAAGTCTCGTCCATGCCTCCGTCGACCCCGAGCATTCCCAGTTCGCGCATGCCCGGCATGTCGATCAGCAGCCCTCCCCGCTCGAGCACGATGAGCTGGCGTCGCGTGGTGGTATGTCGACCCTCGCCCGTGTGGCTGACCGCGCGGGTTTCCAGTCCGCCGTCGCATAGCAGGCGGTTGACGAGCGTGGTCTTGCCCACGCCCGACGAGCCGAGGAGGCAGTAGGTCTTTCCGGGAACCATGAGATCCCGAACCCGGTCGATGCCGGCGCCCGTCACGTTGCTCAGGCCGATGATCCGAGTGTCCACACTCATGAGCCGGATCCGTCCAATCAGCTGCTCGAGTTCCTCGGCACCGACCAGGTCTGTCTTGGTCAGCAGCACGACGGGTTCGACATGGCCTTCCCGGACGGTCACCAGGTAGCGCTCGAGCCGGCGGACGTTGAAATCGAAGTGGCACGACTGGACCACGAACGCCACGTCGATGTTCGCGGCCATCATCTGGAAGACTGCCTTGCCGCCCGCGGCTTTCCGCCTGAGAAACGATCGGCGCGGAAGCAGGCGGTGGATACTCGCGTGGCTTCCGGCGTGCCCGTAGCGCACGCAAACCCAGTCTCCCACACAAGGCAGGTCGCCTGACGACACCGTGGCGTGGAGGAACCTTCCCGTCAGCTCGGCGGCTGATTCGCCATGCTCGTTTCGAATGACGTATCGGCCCCGGTCGACAGCGGTGACGCGGGCAACAGACAGGTCCGGATCACACAGCCGCGCGGCGATATCGGCGAACCAGGGATCCAGGCCGAGTTCGCTCAGCTGCATGGCCACGAACCGGCGAACGACCGGGTGCGGCCGAACGCGGACGTACGAGGCGTCATTCTCAAGAACGGACCTTACGGCAGGTCGGTCCTGCCCATCAGGTAGCGATCGCACTCGCGGGCCGCG
>JBBIVG010000060.1:0-13679 GCA_037439865.1 Nevskiaceae bacterium | reverse complement strand
CGAACGGCCACCGCTTCATGCCGGACTACGAGCCGGAGAAGAAGGAGCTTGCCTCGCGCGACGTGGTCTCCCGCCGCATGGAAGAGCATATCCGCAAGGGCAACGGGGCCAAGTCGCGCTTCGGCGAGCACCTGTGGCTCGACATCACGCTGCTCGGCCGCAAGCACATCGAGCACAACCTGCGCGAGGTCAAGGAAATCTGCCAGTACTTCCTCGGTATCGACCCCGCCGAGAAGTGGATCGCGGTGCGGCCGGCGCAGCACTACACCATGGGCGGCATCCGCACGTTCCACAACGGCCAGAGCCGCACCTTGAAGGGCCTGTTCGCCGCCGGCGAGGCGGCCTGCTGGGACATGCACGGGTTCAACCGCCTCGGCGGCAACTCGGTCGCCGAGACCGTCGTGGCGGGCATGATCGTCGGCGAGTTCATCGCCGACTTCTGCGAGAGCGCCGAGGGCGAACTCGACATCCCGATGGCCCTGGTGCGCGAGGCGATGCAGGCGGAGCGGGCCAAGCTCGATGCGCTGCTGAACGGCCACGGGCCGGAGCAGGCGGACCGCATCAAGATCGAGATGCAGCAGATCATGACCGACAAGGTCGGAATCTTCCGCACGGGCGCCGATCTCGAGGAGGCGGTGGACAGGCTCCAGAAGCTCCTGGTGCGCAGCCGCAACATCGGGTTGCGCTACAAGGTCGACGGCCCGAACCCCGAGCTCGTCACGGCCTACCGGACGCAGAAGATGCTGAAGGTGGCGCTCTGTGTCGCGACCGGAGCGCTGGCCCGCACCGAGAGCCGTGGCGCGCACTTCCGCGAGGATTACCCGCAACGCGACGACTCGGTCTGGCTCAAGCGGACGCTCGCGACCTGGAAGGACCCGTCGGACACGATGCCGTCCCTCGCGTACGAGCCGCTCGACGTGAAGGCGATGGAACTGCCTCCGGGCTGGCGCGGCTACGGCGCCAAGAACTACATCGATCACCCCGATACGCCGCGGCGGGCCGCCGACATCACGACCCTGCGCGAGACCATGCAGGGCGCGGACCGCCACGCCGTACAGACCGCGATCATGCCCTACGAGCACCTCCTCCCCGAGCGATTCCGGGGCCGCAACGAGCGTATCGACGAGAAGCTGCCATGAGCGACCCGGCCTCCACTCCCGCCCTCCGCAAGCTGCGTTTCCACGTGCTGCGCCACGACCCGCGCGATGCGGCGAGCGTGCCGCACTTCCAGACCTACGAGATCGAGGAAGCGGCCGGCATGACGCTGTTCATCGCGCTGAACGAAATCCGCGAGCAGATCGATTCGTCGCTCGCGTTCGATTTCGTCTGCCGCGCAGGTATCTGCGGCAGCTGCGGCATGGTCATCAACGGGCGGCCAGGCCTCGCGTGCCGCACGCTCACCCAGGACCTGCCGGCGGACATCACGCTCGCGCCGCTGCCGGTCTTCGAGCTCATCGCCGACCTGTCGGTGAACACCGGCAAGTGGATGCGCGGCATGAGCGAGCGGCTCGAGACGTGGGTGCACTCGCTGCAGCAGGACCCGGACCTGCGACGCCTCGAGGAGCGCATGGACCCGGACCTCGCGGACCGCATCCACGAGCTCGACCGCTGCGTCGAGTGCGGATGCTGCGTCGCGGCGTGCGGTACCGCGCGCATGCGCGAGGACTTCGTGGGAGCAGTGGGCCTCAACAAGATCGCGCGCTTCAGCCTCGATCCGCGTGACAAGCGCACGGACGACGATTTCTACGAACTCGTCGGCAACGACGACGGCGTGTTTGGCTGCATGACGTTGCTCGGCTGCCAGGACGTCTGTCCGAAGGACCTGCCGCTGCAGACCCAGATCGCTTTCTTGCGGCGCAAGATGGCGCGCACCGGGCTCGGCTGACGCGACTTAAGAAACTCTTAGGATCCGCGTAGCAACCATTTAGCGAGCCGGCTCGTCCGAGTGAGGGAGACTGACCTCACTCGACAACGGGCAGGAGTACGCGAAATGAATGTGCGAATCGGGGTGGCTGCCGCAGTGGCAGTGGTTTCGTTGATGGGTTCCTCCGGCGCCGCCGTGGCAGGGGACGCGAAGTCGAACGGAACCGCCGCAGCGCGGGGCCGTTATCTCGTGACGATCGGTGGCTGCAACGATTGCCACACGCCGGGCGGCATGGAGAAGGGACTTGGGGTGCCGGAGCGCGATTGGCTGACCGGCGTGCCGGTTGGCTTCCAGGGGCCCTGGGGCACCACGTACCCGGCCAACCTGCGGCTGGTCATCAACTCCATGACCGAAGCCGAGTGGCTGAAGCATGCGCGCCTGCAGCGCAAGCCGCCGATGCCCTGGTACAGCCTGGCAGCGATGTCCGACCAGGATCTCAAGGCGGTTTATGCGTACGTGCGCAGTCTAGGGCCCGCGGGCCTCGTGGCACCGGCCTATGTGGCGCCCGGCGGCAAGGTGAACACGCCGTACTTCGTGTTCGTGCCCGTGGTCGACCAGAAGCAGGCCGCGGTCACGCGTTGAGACTGGATCCGCTCAGATGTGACGTCCCGGCCCGGCGCGCTCCGGCGCGCCGGGCCGCACGTCCAACAGGGCCAGCGGACGCGCGACGTTGAGGCGGAAGCGGCCACGGCCGGTCTTCTCGATCCGAAGCGCCGGGCAACGCTCCTCGAGCCGCCGCTGCAGCAGGATCAGCCTCGCCTCGAGGTTCTCGCTCACGTCCGGCAGTCGGATCGCCGGGTCCAGGCGCAACTCCCGGTTGGAGTACTCGGTGCGCTGCTCGTCGACGTAGCCGCGCACGAGCCGCCAGAGGATCGCGCCCGCGACGCCTTTGATCAGGTAATCCTCGTCGACGAAGATGCTGTCGTTCTCCGCGTAGCGCCGGATGCGCACCGGCGGACCGGTGGGTGTCGTCGCCACGCGCGTCGCACGCGTCTTCTCCATCGCGGGCTCGGGCTCCGTCTCGTAGAGGTCGGCGGAGTTCGCCACGACGGCGGCCAGCACGCAGAGCGCGTCTTCTTCCTCGTAGCCGAACTTGCCGGTCTCGGTGCTCTCGGCGAACAGCGCGCCCACGAGGCGGCCACCGGCGAGCATGGGCACCGCGATCTGGCTCTGCGACTCCGGCAGTCCAGGGAAGTGAATCTCTTCCGCGAATCTGGCCGAGAGGCCCCGGCTCTCGGCGGCCTCGCGCACCGCGCGTCCATAGCCGAATTCGGACGTCGCGTGCGAAATGCGGATCGGCGTGCGGGCGCGGGCTGCGGCACCGATCACGCCCTCGCCGGGCCGGATCTCCGCCCCGACGCCCGACTGCGCGTAGCCGCGGCTCGCGACCGTGTACAGCTTCTCGCCGGCGGTGTCGCTCATGAGCACCATGGCATGCGCGATGCCGAAGTCCTGATGCAGGCAGTCGAGCAGGGTGTCGAAGAGTGTGGCGAGGTCGGGGGCGCCGGCCAGCCGGGTGACGGCCCGCCGCAGGGGGCCGACGAAGTTGAACGGCGTCGCCTCGGGCACGAGGGGGATGCCGCCATGCACCTCCGCGATGGATTCGACGCGATAGACGTCGGCGCCACGCAGCCGGAACACGCCCGTCATGCCGGTGTGCGACGCGATGCCCGCGAGCTTCGCCTTCATGCACTCGAAGAGTGGCCCCGAATCCTCGGTGCGCAGGTAGCGCACGGCGAGCAGGAACTGAGCGCCGGTGACGGGATGGATCACGACTACCGTCGCGCGCGGGTTTTCGAGCACGTTCTGGCGCGTCTTGCTGAAGAACTGGAACGAGAGTGCCACGTGCACCTCGTCGAGGTAGTGCACCTCGGAGATGTAGGACACGTTCGGCGTCCCGTCGAGTGCACAGGTCGCGATCACGGCCGGCACGGCGCCTTCGAGCGCGGGACGGATCGTGCAGAGCGCGATCGCCACGTCAGCTTCCCAGTCGCTCGCCGGCGGCGGGGCCCGGCGTCTGCTGGAACGCCGCGGTCGGCGTGAAGGAGATCGCGACCATGCCGGGCGGCGCGTGCCCGTGCACGGCGCGGGCGAATTCCTCGCGGTAGCCGATGCTGGTGAGATCCTTCACCCAGGCCTCGTTGTGCCGCGCGGCCAGCTCGCGGTCCGCCCGCGAGACCCGGACCGGTTTCGCATCCGTGCCCTTGAGCTGGATCGTCCGGTGCGTGCTCGGTTGGCTGAAGACGACGGCGACCATGCCGTTCGCCGCGATGTTGGCGAGCGCCGCCCCGGCCCGCGTCGGCTCGATCAGCACCGTGACGCGGCAGCGGTCCTTCGACACCCGGCAGCCGCAGCCGCGCACCACATCCGGGACTGAATCCGGATCGCGGGTCGCGACGACGACCGAAACCCCGCCCTGGATGAAGGCGGCGTGTTCCTCGTCGAGCAGCCGGGCACTGACGGCCGGTCGTGGCATGGCGTCCATCATATCCGCCTGTACAACTGAAGCTGTACAGGCCCCCCCTCCGAAGTCTCGCCAGGACGCGCCGGAAACCGGCCGTCGCAGCCATTCAGCCGTTGCAGTCGCAAAGAGCCCCGTCCACGGCCCGGGCTGTCGTCGGCCGCCCGGGTGCGTTAGCGTAAGTGCATCGTCGGCGGGTCGGAGCAGGCCATGAACAACGTCGCCTCCCGGTTGTCTGCGGCTGTCGCGTGCATCGCGGTAGCGCTTGCGCTGAGCGCAGCACGGGCGGAAACCGCGGCTCCGAGGGCCTCTTCCGCGTCGATCTCATCGCTGATCGATGAACTCGGCCTCGTCGAATCACTGACGCCGGTGCGCGAGCGGCCGAGCTGGAGGGCGCCGAAGAAAGTCCTCGTCTGGGCCGTCGAGCCGGAACTGATGCCCGCATTGCAGGCGACCGCGCCCGGGGTCGAACTCGTCGCCGCGCGAGACGCCGCCGAAGGCGCGCGGCTCGCGACGGACGCGGATGCGGTGATCGGCTTCTGCACGCCTGAGATCCTGGCGGCCGGGACCGGGATTCGCTGGATCCAGTCCTTCTCGGCCGGCGTCGAGCGGTGCGTGGCGATTCCGGCCGTCCGGGAGCGCGACATCCTGCTCACCAACATGCAGCGCGTGGCCGCGCCCGTCATGGCGGAACACGTGCTCGCCATGATGCTCGCGTTTGCGCGCGGGCTCGATTTCTACATCCCGGAGCGCGCCGCCGCGCGCTGGACGCGCGATCTGCCGCCGCCCGCGACGATGACGACACTGGCGGGAAAGACGCTGCTCGTCGTCGGGCTCGGCGGCATCGGCACCGAGGTCGCCAGGCGGGCCCACGCGCTCGGCATGCGGGTGACCGCGACGCGCGCCAGTGGCCGGGAAGGCCCGCCCTACGTCGCGTACGTCGGCCTGCCCGACGAACTTCGCAAGCTCGCCGGCGAAGCGGACTTCATCGTCAACACGACGCCGCTCACGCCGGCGACCAGCGGACTCTTCGACGCTGCGTTCTTCGCGGCAGCGAAGCCGGGCGCATACTTCTTCAATGTCGGTCGCGGCCAGAGCGTCGTGCAGGCCGACCTCGTCGCCGCGCTCAGGAGCGGACGTCTCGCCGGTGCGGGTCTCGACGTCACGGATCCCGAGCCCTTGCCGCCGGACAGCCCGCTCTGGCGGATGCCGAACGTCATCATCACGCCGCACGTTTCCGCCGCGTCCGACCTGGGCGATGCAGCCCGCTTCGCGATCGTGCGCGAGAACCTGCGCCGCTACGTGGCCGGGGAGAAGATGCTCTCGGTCGTGGACTTGGCCCGCGGCTACTGAGCGCCGCGATCGACGCGAGCCTTGAGCGCATCGAACTCGCGCCGCAGATCGGCCACGGCCGCTTCCAGTGCTGCGATGCGGTCGGCGGATCCCGACGCAGCGGTCGCGCCGTCCACGGTACCGGTGACGAGACGTTCCTCCGCCTCGGCCGGCATCGGCTCGCCGCAGAACAGGTGCATGTAGCGCGATTCACGACGCCCGGGCTCGCGCGGAAGCTTCGCGACGAACGGGCCATCCGGCCGCGTCATCAGTTCCTCGAGCGCCGTCTCCACTTCGCTCACCTCGTGCAAAGGCGCCAGCCGGGCCCCGTGCGTCCGCAGCTCGCCAGGGGTCTGCGGGCCGCGCAGCAGCAGCTCGCACACGATCGCCGTCTCCTGCGGCGTGAACTTGAGGGAGCCGAACTGGGTGTTGCAGAAGAGATGCTGGTATTTCGGCACGCGACTGCCGAAGCCGGATTTCTCGAGCACGAGCTGCCGGCGCATCAGCCCGTCCACCGTGGCCTGTACCGCCTGCTCGTCGAGATCGAGCACGGGATCGCGGTTGCTCTTCTGGTTGCAGGCGTTCACGAGCGCGTTGAGCGAGAGCGGATACTGGTCGGGGGTCGCGATCTGCTTCTCGATCAGGCAGCCGATGACGCGGGCCTCGATGGCGCTGAGTACTTCGGGCATGGGATCTCCGGCCAGTGGACGCGCTGGCAACTTAGCGATTCGCCGTGCCGCCGTCGAGTGCGGCAGGCATAATCCAGCCTCCCCGCAACGACGGACCGCCGGATGGCTCATAGCATCGGATCCACGCTCAGGGGCGTCGTCACGCTCACGCTGATGGTGCTCAACGTCATCGTCATGGTCGGGCCGCTGTTCGTCGTGGCGCTGCTCAAGTTCCTGGTGCCTGTTCGTGCCTGGCGAAAAGGCCTGAGCCGCGTGCTGACCGCAATCGCCGAACAGTGGATCGCGCAAAACAACCTCATCTTCCGCGTGATGCGGGCCCTCCCGCTCGACGTGCGTGGCGACGACGGTCTCTCGTCCAAGGAGTGGTACCTCGTCCTGTCGAATCACAGCTCCTGGGTGGACATCCTCGTGCTGCAGGCGGTCTTCAACCGGCGCATTCCGTTCCTGAAGTTCTTCCTGAAGCAGCAGCTGATCTGGGTGCCGCTGCTCGGCCTCGCCTGGTGGGCGCTCGACTTTCCGTTCATGCGCCGCTACACCTCCGAGTACCTGAAGAAGCATCCGGAGATGCGAGGCAAGGACCTGGAGGCCACGCGCACCGCGTGCGCCAAGTTCAGCGAGATGCCGACGTCCGTCATGAACTTCGTCGAGGGCACGCGGTTCACGGAGGTCAAGCACGCCGCGCAGAGCTCGCCCTTCCGGCACCTGCTCCTGCCCCGCGCCGGTGGCACGTCGTTCGTACTCTCCGCGATGGGTGGCGTCCTGCACTCGATCCTGGACGTCACGATCGTCTATGTGCCGAAGGGCCCGAGTCTCTGGGACCTCTGCTGCGGGCGCGTCCGGCGGGTGGTCGTGGACATCCGCAAGCGTGCGATCGAGGAGTGGATGTCCGCCGGTGACTACGCGAACGACCCGGCGTTTCGCGAGCGGTTCCAGCGCTGGCTCACCGGCGTCTGGGCCGAGAAGGACGGGTTGCTCGCGGTGATGGACGCCTGAGGAGATGCCATGAGCTGGGACCTGCCGTCGCCGTTCGTGCATGAGCGCACGGTGGTGCACGCGGAAATCGACGGCTACGGGCACGTCAACAACGTCGTATACCTCGCGTGGATGGACGACTGTGCGTGGGAGCACTCGAAGGAGCGGGGCATCCCGTTCGAGCTGTGCAAGCGGCTCAATCGCGGCATGGCGGTGTGGCGCACGCAGGTCCACTACCTCGGCGCGGCATACCTCGGTGACTCGATCGAGGTCGGCACCTGGCCCGTGCTGAACGACGGCAGGCTGCGCATCGCGCGGCGCTTCCAGGTCCGGCGCAAGTCCGACGGCCAGACGCTGGTTCGCGCCCTGATCCACTACGTCTGCATCGACCTCGAGACGGGCAAGGCGAAACGGATGCCCGCCGAGTTCACGAAATACACCGTGGCGCCCGAGGTGGCCGCCGCGATCGCGCTCGAGATGGAGCCATACCAGCCCGGCGTCGAGCCGCCCTAGTACGACAGGCAGGATTCAGGAGGGAGACATGCACGACAAGTGGACCGGCCCGGAACTCGACTCGCTGATCGGCAGGACCGCGCTCACCCGGCGCGACGTCCTGTTGACCTCGCTGGCCGTGGGGTTTGCCGCGGCCGCGGGACCGGTGGCGGCGGATACCGTGATCACGACGAGCAGCGAGGGACTCACGGCGGGCGAGGTCAAGATCCCTGTGTCAGACGGCGAGATTCCGGCCTATCGCGCGATGCCGTCGAAAGGCGGGCCTTTCCCGGTCGTGCTCGTCGTGCAGGAAATCTTCGGCGTGCACGAGCACATCAAGGACCTGTGCCGCCGGTTCGCGAAGGAGGGCTACCTCGCGATCGCGCCGGAGCTGTATGCGCGGCAGGGGGATCCGTCGAAGTACACCGACTGGAAGCAACTCTACGCCGAGGTCGTGTCGAAGGTGCCCGACTCGCAGGTGATGTCGGACCTCGATTCGGCCGTCGCCTGGGCCGGGAAGAGCGGCGCGGGGAACGTGCAGCACGTCGGTGTCACCGGCTTCTGCTGGGGCGGCCGCATCACGTGGCTCTACGCTGCTCACAACCCATCGCTGAAGGCCGGCGTCGCCTGGTACGGGCGGCTGGTCGGCGAGGCCACCCCCCTGCAGCCTAAGTATCCGATCGACATCGCGGCCGATCTCAAGGCGCCCGTGCTCGGCCTCTATGGCGGCCAGGACCAGGGCATCCCGCTTGCGGACGTGGAGAAAATGCATGCGGCCCTCGCCGCCGCGAAAAATCCGTCCGAAATCGTGGTGTTCCCCGACGCGCCGCACGGCTTCAACGCGGACTACCGGCCGAGCTACCGCGCCGACGACGCGCGCGAGGCCTGGAAGCAGTGCCTCGCCTGGTTCCGCAGGTACGGCGTCGGCTAGAACTTCCAGAGCACACCGACGTTCGGCACGAGCGGCAGCCAGTTGCGGTATTCGCGCTCGAGCGCGATGGCTCCGTCAGGCGCCGTCGAATAGCTGAACTCGGTGCAGCACGGGTTATGCCGGTCGAAGGCATTCGTCAACTCGGCGAAGACGTTCAGCGTGCCGCGCGGCAGGGGAATGTCACGGCTGACGCGGGCGTCCACCGACGCGTAGGCGCCCAGCCGTCCGGAATTGCGGGGACCGACCACGACGGATTGTGATCCGGGAGTCGTGCCTGTCACGCGCAGCGGCGTCGTCGGCCAGCCGGTGTGGTAGATGCCCGCGAGCGTCGCCCGCCATGGGCCGTCCGCCCACGTGATGCCGCCACCGAGGTTGTGCGTCTGGTCCCAGCTGCGGCGTGTGTCCGTGCCGTTCTCACGGTCCACCACGCGCGACAGCGCGTAGTTGAGCCAGCCGTTCCACGGTGACGCGCTCTTGCGGGTCAGCAGGAATTCCACGCCCTCGGCACGCGCGGAACTCGGCACGATCTCGATCCTGTCCCAGCGCAGCTCGGGGACGATCGAGGTCGGGTCGTAGAGGCTTTCGAAGCGCGGCATTACGTCACGGTAGTCCTTCACGTAGCCCTCGACGCGCAGCGTGAAGCTCGACGGCAGCCCCTGCTCGATGCCGAGGATCTCGTGGTACGCACGCTGCGGCCGGAAGAAGCGGTCCACGCCGTCCTCGACCTGCAGCTCGTTGATGCCCTGCGACTGCTGGTACACGCCCCAGCTCGCGCGCAGCAGCGTCCGCGGCGCAACCTGCCACGCGAGGTTCACGCGCGGCGCCAGCTGGTCGTTGCCGTGCGGCGTGTAGGTCTCGTCGTCCCAGCGCAGCCCGAACTCGGCCGTGAGCGGATCCGTGATCCGCACGCGGCTCGTCACGTACAGCGCGTAGTGCGCACCCGACGGCGCGGGCGAAAGGTCGTTTACCCGGACGGTCTCGATCGCGCCCGGGAACGGATAGTTGGGCGCGAACCGCACGATGCTCTGGTAGTCGTACGAAGCGTCCATCGAGCGCGCCTCGGCCCCGAAACGCGTGAACCAGCGGCTGGCGCTCCACGCCGCGTCGAGCTTCAGGCCCCACACGTCGTAATGGCGGTGGTCGTCCGCAAAACCGGTGCGCGCGCCTTCGTCGTCCACCGCGCCCTGGCGGCTCGTCGCGACGTAGGTGTACGAGCCGATGATGCGGGCCGCGAGCGCGGGCGAGAAGCGGTGCTCGAGCGTGCCCCAGACGTAGGAGTTGCGATAGGTGGCCTCGGACGACTCGCTGTCCAGTGCGTTCGTGACATCGGCCTTATCGTACGACGCGAGCACGTGCAGGCTGGCGCGCGTATCGGGCGTGAACTGGTAGTCGAGCCGGGCGAATCCGTCGGAGTAGCGCAGCTCGCCGGACTTCGCTTCCACGAGGCTGGCGATCTCGTCGAGGTTGCCGCGCCGCCCCGCGACGAGCCACTGTCCCTTGCCGTCCGCGAAACGGTCGAACGCAAACAGGCTCGCGTCGAACAGGCTCAGGCCGAGCTGGTACTGAGGGTCCTCGCCCGGGTGCGCGGACGTCGCATCGATGACCGAGCTCATGCGGTCCCCGAACTCGGCCGTGAATCCACCCGCGTGGACGTCCACGCCGCCCAGGATGGCTGGATCGAGCAGGCTCGTCGGGCTCAGGAGCAGCTTGAGGTGGAACGGGTCGTACAGCGGGAATCCGTCGAGCACCACGAGCGTTTCGTTGTTCAGGCCGCCGCGCATGTATGCGAGGCCGGAGACACCGTTGGTCGCGGCGCCCGGCAGGCGGTGCACCGCCTTGAGCGAGTCGTCGGCGAGCCGCGGCATGCCCTCGACCTCTTCCTGGGTGAACATCGTGTGGGCGTCGGGAATGGCCGCCGACAGTGAATATCGACTGGCAGCGACGACAACCTCCTCGACGCGCCCGGGCTGCGCGGCTGGGGCGGGCTTCGCCGTTTTCGCGGTCGCGTCCGGCCTGACGATCGCGTACGTATCCGTGCCAACCGGATTCGCCAGCAGTCCGTGTTGCGCGAGCAATTCACGCAGCACCGCCGCGGGTGGCCCCGGGGCAGGCTCCTGTGTGACGCGGAACGTCGGCGGTACCGTCTCGCTGCTGTAGACGAGATGCAGTCCCTGCTGGCCGAGTTCGCGCAGCACGTCGTCCAGGGGGCGGCCCGCGTACGGCGGTGCCGCCGAGGCGATCGACGACCACAGCGCGACGCCTGCCGCGAGCGCGGCGCCGGGGATCGTTCGGGTCGGGCGATGTCGGTTGAAGGCCACGGGCGTCGGCTGGCGCAAGGACCCGCGCGCAGCGCGAGCGCCCGTGATGGTAGCCGAGCGTAAGGGGCGAGCCTACTGTGGTTCGCCGACCCTTACTGCGCCGCTGCCTCGATCCGGATCTCGCCGTCCGTGAGGACGGGCCTCAGTGAAGTGGTGGACAACACCGCCGTGAGGGCCTGGGTTGGCGCGAGGCCCTCGACCGTGCCGCTCAAGGTGACGGTCCTGGCCTGCTGTTCGACGGCGGGTGACGCATAGACGACCGTGCGACCGGACTCGCGTCCCGCCCAGGCCAGGAAAGCATCCACCGACCGGCCCTCGATGCTGAATGGCGGCGTGACGTCGTCCACCCAGTTCCACTCGGACGCCGTCGGTGCGAGTCGGGCACGCGACACGGTGCTGTCACGGAGGGTGAGCACTTCTCCCGCGCTTCCCAGCACCGCCCCGCGGTTGCCGTTGATCTCCACGCGACCTTCGCGGATTCCGACCCGCAGATCCCCGTCGCCCAGGCGTGCTTCGTACTGGGTTCCAAGGTGCCGCACGCTGCCGGCAGGTGTCTCGAGGACGAAATCGGCTGCCGGCGTGCCGGCCTCGGGGCCCGAGTCCACGTACACCGCGCCGCTCGACAGGTTCGCGGCATTCGCGTCATTGAACGCAAGCTGCGAGCCCGTATCGAGCCGCAACTCGACGCCGTCGCTGACCTTGAGCGCCGCGCGACCACTGCCGCCGGTGCGAATCGTGGCACCGGACTTCACGACGTCGCCCGGGGAGGCCGGCGACCAGTGGCCACCTCCGGCGTCCACCTGCACGTCGCCTACGATTCTCGCGAACGACGCGACCGGCTGGGGCTCCGGCATGTACAGCGGACGTGCCAGCCAGACCGCGACGGCCGCAACGGCCACGCCGGCGGCAGCCGCCCAGCCCACAAAGCGGCGCCGCCGCTGCCGCGATTCCACGACTTCGCGCCACTCCGCCTCGACCGCCGCGCGCACCTCAGCCGCGGCCTGCGACGAGGGCTCGCCGCGCCGGCCCGTGGCTGCGAGCAGCCGAGCGAGGTCGCTGTCGTCCGGCGCGCCTGGCTGGTCCTGATCACGCGTATTCATGTTCCCCCCTCAGGCCTCGAGACTCGCGAGCACGTCCGCCGCCGAAGCGCCGAACACGGCTTCGAGCCCGTCCCTGAATGCCACTCGCGCGCGCGCGAGCAGTGACTGCGCCGCGGTGTGGCCGATTCCCAGCAGGTCGCCGATCTCCTCGACCGAGCGGCCCTCCACGTATTTCCATTCCAGCGCCTCGCCATAACGGCCCGGCAGCCGATCAAGCACGGCGTGCACGAGGCGCTTCAGTTCCGCGCCGTCGCAGCGCCTGAGCGGGTCGTCCGCCGCCGGCGCCTCGATGGATTCGAGCGCGGCCCGCACCTCGGCGCTGTCCTCGATGAGGATCACCTTGTCCGAGTGCCGTCGCTGGGACCGCACCTGATCGGCGATCTCGCGACGGCAGATCTGGCACAGCCACGTGAACATGGCCGCCTCGCCCCGGTAGTCGCCGAGCTTGCGCATCGCCTTGATCAGCGTCGCCTGCACGACGTCCTTGGCCGTGTCCTCGTTGCGGTTGACCCGCGGCAGGGCGAAGCGGAAGACCCGCGGAAAATAGATGCCGAAGAACTCGCTGAAGGCGCGTTCGTCCCCCGCGAGCATCTGCTGCACCAGTTCCCGGTCGCTCGTCACTTCATGCCGTCCGTTCCCGTACTGCGCAGTTAGACGCCCCCCGTCCGGCAAATCAATCGCCAATGCCGATGGGCCGGCGGGCCGCGTCGTCGTGGCTTCGTAACTATCTGAAAGATAAACCCAAATGGGTCGCTGGCGGCGACCGCGATTGATTCCGGCGGCCGCCGGCGTCTAACGCACGAACCCGGCAGCCTCCGGCGCCGGATCCATGCCGAGGAGGCCTGCCTTGAACGACGCGACTGCCCGCGAGCTTGCTCTCGAGTCGAGGTCCGTCACATCCCGTGAGCGCGACGGATGCCGTCGCTCGCTCGGCAGGGCGCTGCACCTGGCATCCGTAGCACTCGGACAGCCGGAGCGGGCGGAACTCGAGAGCTTCGTCGGCGATGCCTTCGTCCGCAAGCACGACGCCCGGGTGACGAGCTTCATGCCGACGCTGCTGTCGTTCCGCGACATGGCCGGCATCCTGCGCGGCGTGGTCGGACTACGCGGCGCGGGTAGCGACGCGCTTTACCTCGAGCAGTACCTCGACCGGCCGGTCGAGGCGGAGATCGCAGCGGCCACGAGGCGCCCGGTGAATCGCAGGGCGGTGGTCGAGATCGGCAATCTCGCGGGATCGAACTGTCGCACGGCTGTCCGCATGGTCGCGCTGCTGCCCGCGTACCTGATCGCACAGGACTACCAGTGGATCGTGTTCACGGCGACGAGCGCCGTGCGCGAGATCCTGCTCGGCTTCGGCGCGCCGCTGGTCGAACTCGCGCGGGCGGAACGCGCGCGCGTCGCGAGTGGCGTGGACCAATGGGGTCGTTACTACGACGCGGATCCGCGCGTGTTCGCTGGCT
>JBBIVG010000059.1:0-13908 GCA_037439865.1 Nevskiaceae bacterium | reverse complement strand
TGCCCGAGCCCGACGGACCGGTCACGGCGACGAACTCGCCCTTCTCGACGTCGAGTCCGAACTCGCGCAGTGCGTGCGTCTCGAGCAGGTCGGTCCGGTACACCTTGGTGACCTGGCGCATTTCCAGCATGGGCATGGATTTTCCTCGCGGGACGGGGTTAGTTGGAGAGCAGCACTCGGGCCGCGTTCTTGAACGGATCGGTGTCGGAGACCACGATGCGGTCGCCCTCGGCGAGCCCACGCGTGATCTCGACTTCGCGGATGCTTGCAGCGCCGGTATCGATGGCCACGCGCTCGGCGACGTCGCCGTGCACCACGTAGGCGACCTTGCCGCCGCCCGCCTCGTAGAAGCCGCCGCGCTCGACCTTGAGCACGCCGTTGCGGCGGTCCATGAGGATCCGCACCGACACGCGCTGGTTCTGGCGCAAGCCGGCCGGAGGCTCGTCCTTGAAGCGCACGCGTCCGGTGACTTCGCCCTGGCGGACTTCGGGCGAGATCGCCGTCACCTCGCCGGGATACGTCTTGCCGAGGTAGCTGATCTCGGCCGGCATGCGAAGCCCGATGGCGCCGGCGAATGATTCGGCGACGCGGAACTCGATCTCGAGCGCCGACAGGTCCACGACGCTGAGCAGCGGGGCGTCCTGCTGGACGGCGGCCTTCTGCGTCACCGTGACGTTGCCGACCATGCCGTCCACGGGCGACTGGATGGCGAGTTCGCCGACGCGGCGCTCGAGGTCCTCGACGAGGAGCTGCTGGCGCTCGCGCTGCAGCCGGCGCGTCTGGAGTTCGAACTCGAGGCCTTCCTTCTCGAGCGCGGCGGTCTCGAGGGCGTGGTGGTGCGTGAGACGCGCCTCGTCGAGCTCGTCCTTCGCGCGCTGGTAGTCCCGTTCGCTGATCACGTGCTTGTCCCAGGCCCCCTGTGCGCGGGCGAATTCGCGGTCGGCGGCGCGGATCGCCACGCCCGCCATGTCGGCGGCCTGTTGGCTCTGGAGTATCTTGCGGCGGACCTCGATCTCCTGGCGCTTCAAGTCGACGGTCAGGCTCTCGAGGGTCGCCTGCTCGCGATCGAATTCGTTGCGCAGCGCGGGGCTGTCGACGTTGGCGACGGTGTCTCCCTTGCGGACGGTGTCGCCTGCCTTCACGGCGAGCGTGGCGGTGCCGGCGGCCGGCGCGTAAAGCACGGGGCTGACTGCGGCCACCACGGTCGCCTGCGCCGCAACGTCGCTCACGAACTCGCCCCGCGCGACCGTCGCGACGCGGAGACCTTCGAGCGAGACCGTCGCGTCGGAGGTCGCCCAGCCGCGCATCAGCCAGGCGCCCGCGAGCAGGAACACGATCACCAGTGCACCTGCGGCCCACCACGCGCGCTTGCCCCAGCGGCTCGCAGCGGAGGTCTCCACGGTGCGATCCTGGCCGGCAGTGCTGCGCATGCCGGCAGCTTCGCGCTGCGGTAGGCGGGTGATGGATGCCTGGGACATGGTGCCGTGGCCTCTTGCGGACTCCGTACTTTCATTGCACGCCGCGTGCCAGTTCTCGCGACCGGATCCAGGCGACTGAATCTTCGATGCTTTTTGGCGCCGCCGGGTTTGAAGTGGTCCACCGCCGCGTGTCCGGTCTCGGCCGGCGGACACTTCTGCGGACACTTATTGCGTGCGTCGCGCTTCGCGTAAGCTTCGGCGAAGCGGCGCCGGTCGCGTCGCCCGGAGGGACGTCAGCATGGATATCGAGGGCCGCCGCCAGAGCAGCAACATCGAGGATCGCCGCGGCATGCGTCCCGTACGCACGGGCGTCGGGCTGAGCCTGGGTGGCGTGCTGTTCCTCGTCGTCCTGAGCCTGCTCGGCATCAATCCCCTGCCCTTCCTCGGCGTCGCCGTGCAGGCGCCCGAGCAGCAGATGCAGCCGTCCGACCAGCCCTACCAGGAGAGTCCGCAGGAGGCCAGGCTCCGCGAGCTGACCGCGGTGGTGCTCGCAGACACGGAGGACACCTGGAAGGCGATCCTGCCGAAGTACGGCGTGCAGTACGTCGAGCCGAAGCTCGTCCTTTTCAGCGGGGCCGTGCAGTCCGGGTGCGGCATGGCGGAGTCGGCGATGGGGCCGTTCTACTGCCCGATGGACCAGAAGGTGTACGTGGACATGTCGTTCTACGACGACCTCTCGACGCGGTTCGGCGCGCCGGGCGACTTTGCGCAGGCGTACGTCGTCGCGCACGAGGTCGGGCATCACGTGCAGAACCTGCTCGGCATTTCCGAAAAGGTGCACACCGCGCAGCAGCGGGTGAGCAAGGCCGAGGCCAATGCGCTCTCGGTGCGGCTCGAATTGCAGGCGGACTGCTACGCCGGTGTGTGGGCTAAGAATGCCGAGCAGTCACGGCAGCTGCTCGAGTCCGGCGACATCGAGGAAGGACTGAATGCGGCGAGCGCGATCGGCGACGATCGGCTGCAGCGGCAGGCCCAGGGGTACGTGGTGCCCGATGCGTTCACGCACGGCAGCTCGGAGCAGCGCGTGCGCTGGTTCCGCCGTGGGCTCGAGGGCGGCACGCTCGAGTCCTGCGACACCTTCAACGCGCGGGAGCTTTAGAAAATAGGTGCCAGGCACCGATTTACGGAAAATCGGTGCCTGGCACCTATTTTCGAGCTGTGGGCGGCGGGCCGCCGCCGTAGCCCGTGAGTTCCAGGTACCCGCGCCCAGTCGACCGCCCGTCGATGCTTCGCGCACGCACGGGGCCTTCCCAGTAGATCGTCCCCGTACTCGCGCGTGAGTCGAGCTCCGCGTCGTCCATCATTGGCGTGATCGCAAACGTCTGCTCGCCGACGCGCACTCGCCACTCGACCGGATAGCTCGTTTCGGTCCGCGGCGAACGCCAAGCGCGGCCGGGAGACCAGTCGACCTCGTCAGGGCCAAACACCCGGACGCCGCCATCGGCCGTCCGCAGCGTCGCCGACGACCACAGTGCGCCGCCCGAGCGATTCCTCATGCGGAATGCCATCAGCGCGCCGCCGCCGTCGAGATTGATCCCCGTCCAGTCCCACCCCGCGGCGGTCGGATCGAGGTAGTCGCTCGACCACTCGTGGTCGAACCACGCCTGGCCCTTCACGCGGCGTTCGCGACCGTCGAGCGTCACGACACCGCTGACCTCGAGGTGCGGCAGGCTGTAGTAGTAGCTTGCCGCACGCGGGGTCGGACCCTTGCGACTGAATCCGCGGTCGCCCTGCAGCAGCGGCGACTGCGTCGGCCGGAGATCGAGCTGCATGCGGAACTCCGCGCCGCCCACGTCCGCGCGATAGACCGGGCCATCCTGGCGCATCGACCAATCGTCGAGGCGCACGTCCACCCGCCCCTCGCGCGCGTACGCCAGATCGAACCCCGCACGCGCCGACCGCTCGGCGTGTCGCAATCGCCCATGCCGCGGCTCGGCGATCGCCGCGTGACCGAACAGCACCTGCTTCGGCGCGAAAGCGCTCGGGTTCGACTCGGCGATGCCCGGCCGCACGCGGAAGAACGTCACCTGGAATCCCAGCGGCTGCCGATCCTCGTCCTCGAGCCAGCCCGTGACGTACCACCATTCGATGCGGAATTCCGGGTGCGCCCCTTCGTCACGCGGGAACGCGAGTTCGAGCCCCGGCATGACCGGCGGATAGACGACTTCGGCGCGGGCCGGCGCGGCGCCGAACAACAGCAGCAGCGCGAGCAGGCCGAGCCGGGAAAATAGGTGAATGGCACCTATTTTCACCAGTCCTCCTTCACCGCGCGCACGACGTCGGCACCCATCGCCTGCCGCCCGCTGACGGCCGACGTGAGCGCCGCCGCGGCGACCAGCACCGCGCTGAACGCCGCGAGCAGCAGCCACGGCACGTGCAGGTCCATCGTCCAGTGGAACGACTGGCGGTTTACGACGTACACGAGGATCAGGCTCACGACGCCGCCCACGACGAGACCCATCGCCACGCCCACCGCGCCAAGCGCCGCACCCTCGAACGACAGCATCCGGCCGATTTCCGCGCGCGTCACGCCGAGGTGTCGCAACATGCCGAACTCGCCGCGGCGAGCGAGCACCTGCGAACTCGTGCTGGCGCTGATCCCGAAGAGGCCGATGATTACGGCGACCGCCTCGAGCAGGTAGGTCACGGCGAAGGTGCGATCGAAGATGCCCAGCGAGATGCGCCGGATTTCGCGCGGCACGGCGATGTCGTACTCCCCTCCCCGCTGCAGCGCCGAGCGCACGCGCGCCGAGACGTCGTCCGGCGTCGCGCCGTCGGCAAGCCAGATCGCGGCGGTCGTCGCACGCGTGTCGCCCGTGTAGCGCACGAAGACGTCCCTCGGCAGCACGATCGCGCCGCCCGGCCGCTCGTAGTCGCGCCACACGCCTCGCACGCTGGCCCGCACGTTGCGTCCTCCGAGCGGCAGGTCGAAGACGGACCCGACGTCGAGACCGCGGAGCTCGCGCGCCGCCTCGGATACCCAGACCGGGATCGTGCCGGCCGGCGCCGGACTCGTATCAGCGCGACGAATCGGGAGGATGTTGGCCGCCGACCCCTCGTCGATCGGCCGCGCGATCAGCGTGACCGGCAGTGCTCCCCCCGCGAGCGACGCGTCCTGAAAACGCACGAAATCGATGCGCCGCACGCCGGGCAGGTGCAGGAGCACTCGCTGCGCATCGTCGTCCAGGAAGCTCGTCAACCCCGACAATCCCGCGCGCACGTAGAGGTCCGCGTACAGGATCCGCTGCATCCAGGCGTCGAGCGACAGGCGGAACGAGTACACCATGATCGCCATCGCCACCATGAGGCTGAAGCTCACGAGCACGGCGGCGATGCTGACAGTCGATCGTCGCGCCGTCCCGCGGAGCTGTGCCGACGCCACCTGCAGCCAGGCGGGACCGGCGAGCGGAAGGCGCTGGAAAGCCTTCTGCGAGAGACCGGGCGTCACGAACACGGCACCGAGCAGCACACAGGCGATGGCAGCGTACCCGGGCAGCGCGATGCCCTCGGGCGCGGGAACGAACAGCGACGCTGTGGCCGCGACCAGGAATGCCAGCGCGACGAGTCCATGGCGACGCGCGCTGATCGGCGCCTCGTCGCCGGCCTTGAGCGCGGCGGCCGCTGGAACGGAAGCGGCTTCGTACGCGGGCCCGAGTGTCGCTGCTACGGCGGCTGCGACTCCAAGCAGGAAGAAGACGATCGTCTCGATGGGATGCACCACGAGTTGCGGCGCGAGGCCACGGAAATAGCCGGCCCCGAGGTCGGCGCCGAATGCTGCGAGCCCTGCGCGCGCGACCGCGATTCCGAGCAGGACACCTGCGGCCGCACCGAGCGTCCCGACGAACGCGCCTGAGAGCAGCGACGCGGCGAGCTGCTCGCGCACGGTCATGCCCATTGCGTGCAGCAGCGCAATTTCTCGACGACGACGAGCCACCGCGAGCGACTGCGTCGCATACACGAGGAACGCGCCGGTGAAGAGTGCGACGAGCGCGAGAGCAGTCAGGTTAGAACGGTAGGCGCGCGAAAGTCGCACGGCATCGTCACTTGCTTCGCCGGGCGTCGTGAGGCTCACGCCGGGTGGCAGCAGCGCGCGGATTGCCTGGCGGACCGTGGCCGGATCCGCGCCGGCTGCGAGCCTCAAGTCCACGCGGTCGAGGTGGCCGAGCCGGGCGAGGCGCCATTGCGCCGTCCCGATGTCCATCATCCCCAGCGGCTGCTGGTACTCGTCGGGCGGCAGCAGGCCCGCGACGTGCAGCTTCACGAGATCCAGCGCGACCTGCACCGCGAAGTCGTCGCCGACATGGAGACCGTAAGCCCGCGCAGCTGACGGGCTGAGCCAGACGGAGTTCTCCGCGAGCAGGCTGCTCCCCTGTGACGCCGATGCGCCGGCCGCGGCGACCGCGGGCTGCAATTGCGCCGCCTTGAACGGGTCGATGCCGACGAGCTTCAGCGAGCGTTCGTGGCCCGGGATGCGCGCCTGCGCCTCGACGACCGGGCTCGCGACGGCGATCCCCGGCACGCGCGCGAGCTTCGGATACAGTTGCTCGTCGAAGCCCAGGCCCGGCGCGCGCACCGAGAGGTCCGCCATGCCGAACAAACTGCGCGAGGCGCTTTCGACCTCGTCCGCCGCGACGCGATTGATCAGGTAGACGGAGAACCCGAGCGCCACGCCGAGCGCGATCGCGATCACGGCGACGATCGTGCGAGCGGGCCCCTGCCGCAGCGGGCCGAGCACGGCGGCGTCGAGCAGCGAGAATCGCGCGCCGAGCGTGGCTGCCGCGGCGGTCACGGGATTCCGGCTGGCGCCGTTCGCTCACGCAGCCCGGCGCGCGTCAACTCGTGCACGCGGTCCGTTGTGGCCGCCGCGTTCGCCGAGTGCGTGACCAGGATGCCCGCCGCGTTGTCACGCTTGATCTGCGCGCGCAGGACCTCGAGGATCACCGCCGCGTTGTCCGGGTCGAGGTTGCCCGTGGGCTCGTCGGCCAACACGAGCGCGGGGCGATGCACGAGCGCCCGAGCCACCGCCACACGCTGCATCTCGCCGCCGGAAAGTTCCCGCGGCAGGCTGTCCGCGCGATCCGCCAGGCCGACCGATTCGAGCAGTTCGGCCACGCGCCGATCCGCGTCGGGTCCACCGCGGCCGTTCAGGGCCAGCGGCAAACCGACGTTGCGCGCGATCGTGAGGTGCGGCAGCAGGTGGAAGGCCTGGAATACGAAACCCATGCGCGCGCGCCGCATCAGCGTCCGACCGTTTTCGTCGAGACGCGCGAGGTCCCTGCCCTCGAGGAGGACTTCGCCAGCGTCGGGCACGTCGAGGCCCGCGATGAGGTTGAGCAGCGTCGACTTGCCGACGCCCGACTCGCCGACGATCGCCACGTACTCGCCCGGCTTCACCGTGAGATCGACGCCGTCGAGCACGCGCCGATCAGCGAAGGCCTTCGTCAGGTTGCGGATTTCGAGCATCGGGTGCCCAGCTTACGAAAATTCGGTGCCAGGCACCTATTTTCCGAATCGGTGCCTGGCACCGAATTTCCGTCAGCGGACCTTATCCGCGAGATAAGCGAGGCACTTGTCGAGGCTCGCCAGCTTCGAGTACTCCGCCTCCGGCACCTCGACGCCGAGCTCGCGATGCAGCGCGATCGCGAAATTGAGCGTATCCATCGAGTCGAAGTCGAACTGGTCACGGAAATCGATCCCCGGGATCACGGTCGCCGGGTCCACGTCCGGTGCGATGTCAGTGACCATCACCAGCAGTTTCGCAGCCAGCTCCTCACGCTTCATGGTGAGATCCTCACAGGGCATCCGGGGCCGCAAGCTTCGCGGCGATCCTCGCCAGGAACTGCGCGCCCAGCCGCCCGTCGGTCACCCGGTGGTCCGCACCGAGCGACAGCGAAATCACCTGTCGCGGCGCAACCTGTCCGTCCACGACCCACGGACGCGTCGCGACGGCGCCGGCCCCGACGATCGCGACCTGCGGCGGCTGGATGATCGGGAACACGGCGTCCACGGCCGAGTCGCCCAGGCTCGTCAGGATGATCGTCGGCGCCGCGAGTTCGCTGGCCCGCAGGCGACCGGCCCGCGCGCGCATCACGAGCTGGCGGAAGTCCTCCATCAGGACGGGCAGCGCCTTGTCCGCCGCGTCCATGATGGCCGGCGCGACGAGGCCTCCGCCGCGCAGCGCGACGGCGATGCCGACGTGCACGGACGGACTCTCTTCGAATCGCCCCTCGCGATAGAAACCGCTGAAGCCCTTGACCTCGCGGCACGCAATTGCCACAGCCTTGATCAGGAGCGCCGCGAAGATCACCCGCTGGTCGACCGGCACCGACGCATTGCGCGCCGCCAGCCACTCGGTTGCCACGGTCACATCGGTCGCCTGCGAGAGGTAGTAGTGCGGAATCTCCCGCTTCGACCGCGACATCGCCGCCGCGATGGCATCGCGCATGCCGCCAGGCAGTTCTCTCAGCGGAGCGACACCCACCCTCTCGACGTCCTCGACGGTGATCGCGCCCCCCGGTCCGGTGCCGGCCAGCGTCGCGACATCCACGCCCAGCTCCCGCGCGCGGACTCGGGCTGCCGGCGACACTCTGGCGCGGGCAGCCGGCGCCAGCACGTCGACCGTCTTCGTCGAGGACGCAGGTGTCGCGGCTGAAACGCCCGCGACGGCACCGCCGCCCGACACGCCCGCTGCAACCGGTGCAGGCGAAGTCGCCGCCATTGAACCGGCCGTCTCCAACCGCGCAAGCACCGTCCCCACGGCCACCTTCGTCCCCGGTTGCACGACGATCTCGCGTACGACACCGTCCTCGAAGATCTCGACGTCGATCGCGCCCTTGTCGGTCTCGACGACCGCGACGACCTGGCCGCGCTTCACCGTATCGCCGGGCGCGACATTCCACTGCACGACCGTGCCCTCTTCCATGTCCGCCCCGAGGGCGGGCATGCGGAATTCACTGAGCATCGCCCATCGTCCTCCGCACCGCCGCCACTATGCGATCGACACTCGGCAGCGCTGCATCCTCGAGGTGCTTCGGGTACGGGATCGGCACCTCCTCGCTGCACACGCGACCGATCGGCGCGTCGAGGTCGTAGAAACCCTGCTCGACGATCCGCATCGCGACCTCGGCCGAGAGTCCGCCGGTGCGCCAGCCCTCGTCCACGATCACAACGCGGCGCGTCTTGCGCACGGAGGCGAGGATCGTCGCGTCGTCGAGCGGCCTGAGCGAACGCAGGTCCACGACCTCGGCCTCGATGCCACCGGCCGCGAGTTGCTCGGCCGCGTCCATGCAGCGCCAGAGACTCGCGCCGTACGTCACGAGCGTCACGTTTCCGCCCTCGCGGCGGACGCGCGCCGCTGACAGGTCCGCACTCGCGGCCGCCTCCGTGAGTTCGCCTTCCATGTTGTAGAGCGAGTTCGGCTCGAAGATCAGTACCGGGTCCGGGCACGCGAGCGCCGGCCGCAGCATGCCGCGCGCGTCGTCGATCGTCGCGGGCTCCACGACGCGGAGCCCCGGAACGTGCGCATACCAGCATTCGAGGCTGTGCGAATGCTGGGCCGCGAGCTGCCGTCCCGCACCCGTCGCCATGCGGATCACGAGCGGCACGTGGAACTGTCCGCCCGACATGTGGCTCAAGGTGGCGGCGCTGTTGACGATCTGGTCGGCCGCCAGCAGGCTGAAATTGACGGTCATGATCTCGACGATGGGCCGCATGCCCGCGATCGCCGCACCGACGCCCGCGCCGACGAACGCTGACTCAGACAGCGGCGTGTCGCGGATGCGCTCCTCGCCGAATTCATCCAGCAGTCCCTTGGTGACCGCGTAGCAGCCGCCGTACTTGCCGACGTCCTCGCCCATCAGGAACACGCGCGGGTCGCTCGCGAGCGCCTCGCGGATGGCCTGTTTCATCGCCTCGCGGTAGGTGATGACCGTTCCCGTCCCCGTCGTCATGGCGCGCTCGCCTCCGCGTACACGTGTCGCGTCAGGTCCTCGACCGGCTCCCACCCGGACTGCTCGGCGAAGTCGACGGCGGCCTGGACCTCGGAATCGGCCTCGCGTTGGATGCGCTGGAAGTCGTCTTCGGTCATGAGCCCCGCCGCCTTGAGCCGCGTGGTGAGCGAGATGACGGGCCCGTGCTTGCGCCACTCCTCGATCTCCGCCTTGTCGCGATACAGCTGCGCGTCGAACATCGAGTGCGCGCGGAACCGGTAGGTGCGGAACTCGATCAGCGTCGGTCCCTTGCCGGCGCGCGCAAAGTCGGCCGCCCCGTGCGTCGCGGCTTCGACGGCGAACACGTCCATCCCGTCCACGGCCACCGCGCGGACGCCGTAGGCAGCAGCCTTGGCGTGAATGTCCGTCTGCGACTCCGAGCGTGCGAGCGCCGTGCCCATCGCATACAGATTGTTCTCGCAGAGGAACAGCACCGGCAGCTTCCACAGCGCCGCGAGGTTCAGCGACTCATGGAACTCGCCTTCTGCGGCCGCGCCCTCGCCGAAGAAGCACGCGGCGACTCCACGTCCGCCGCGCATTTCTCCGCAAGCCCGATGCCCACGGCGAGCGGCAGCCCACCACCGACGATCGCATTGCCGCCGAAGAAGCGCGCGGCCGCGTCGAAGATGTGCATCGAACCGCCGCGACCGCCGCTGCAGCCCGTGCGCTTGCCGTAGAGCTCGGCCATGAGCGGTCCCATCGCGATGCCGCGCGCGATCGCGTGGCCGTGCTCGCGATAGGTCGAGACGATCGAGTCGCCCTTGCCGAGCACCTGCATCACGCCGACGGCGACAGCCTCCTCGCCGTCATAAAGGTGCAGGAAGCCGCGGATCTTGCCGGCACTGTAGAGTTCGGCAGCGTGGCCCTCGAACTGCCGGATGCGCAGCATCTCGGTGAGCAGGTGCAGTCCGCGCTCGCGGGTGAGGCCGGCCGGGAGTTCGTTCATTGCGCGCCCTCCAGCGTGGAGAGGTCCCCTTCGGGCAGGCCAAGTTCGCGGGCACGCAGCAGGCGGCGCATGATCTTGCCGCTGCGCGTGCGCGGTAGCTGCTCGCTGAACGCGATCTCGCGCGGCGCGACGGCGACCCCGAGCTGTCGGCGCGCGTGCGCCAGGATGTCCTTGCGCAGCGCGTCGCTCGGGGACTGTCCCGCTTTGAGCTCGACGAACGCCTTCACCGCCGCACCCGCGACGGGATCGGGCACGCCGATCACGCCCGCCTGCGACACGGCCGGGTGCGTCATGAGGACGCTCTCCACCTCGAACGGGCTGATCAGGTGCCCGGCCGCCTTGATGACGTCGTCCGCACGACCGACGAACCAGTAATAGCCGTCGACGTCGCGCTTCGCGAGGTCGCCCGACAGATACCAGCCGCCGCGGAAGCACTTTCGGTAGCGCTCGTCTTCGTTCAGGTAACCGCGGAACATCGATGGCCAGCCGGGCCGAAGCGCGAGTTCGCCGACCTCGTCCGGCTGCGCGACCTCGTCCGCGCCGACGTCGTCCCGCGGGCGCACGATGCCCGCTTCGACGCCGGGCACCGGACGTCCCATGGACCCGGGCCGGACCTCCATGCAAGGATAGTTCGCGATCATGATGGCGCCCGTCTCGGTCTGCCACCACGTGTCGTGGAACGGCAGGCCGAACGCCTCGACGCCCCACACGACGGCCTCCGGATTCAGTGGCTCACCGACGCTCGCCAGGTGGCGGAGCGACGGGTACCGACGCGCCTTCGCGAGTTCGACGCCGGCCTTCATGAGCATGCGGATCGCAGTCGGCGCGGTGTACCAGATAGTGACGCGTTGCGTGTCGAGGATCTCGTACCAGCGCGGCGCGTCGAACTCCTCGCGGTCCACGATCATGCCGACGCCGCACGCGAGCGGCGCGACGACGCCGTACGAGATGCCCGTCACCCAGCCCGGATCCGCGGTGCACCAGTAGACGTCGCCGTCCTGCAGGTCGAGCACCCAGCGCGCCGTCGCCACGTGCGCCGCGACCGCTGCGTGCGCGTGCAGCACGCCCTTCGGCTTGCCCGTCGTGCCGCTCGTGAAATGCAGCAGCGCGTAATCCTCGGGACTGGTGCGGGCCACTTCGTAATCGGGTGACGCCACTCGCATCAGCTCGTCGAAATCGGTCGTGCCCTCGGGCAGATCGCCGGCGCCCGGCGTGCGGACGACGAGGACGTGCTGGAGGTCCGGCAGTTCGGCTCGGATCGGGGCGACCTTGCGCCGGTAGAACAGGTCGGTCGTGACGAGTACGCGTGCCGAGCCGAGCGCGAGCCTCGCCTTCACGGGCTCCGGGCCGAATGCGGAGAAGAGCGGGCAATAGACGGCGCCGGCTGCGAGCGCGCCCAGGACGGTCGTGTAGAGCGCCGGCACACGACCCATGAGCGTCGCGACGCGTTCGCCACGCTGTACGCCGAGCTGCCTCAGGACGTTGGCAAAGCGGTGCGACGCTGCGCTCAGCTCGCCGAACGTGAGGTCCAATGGGACCGCGCCCTGCGCAAGGAAGCGGATGGCGAGACGATCGCGCGCCGGGCCCTTTGCGTGCCGGTCGACTGCCTCGTGCGCGATGTTGAGCGCGCCGCCCGGGAGGCCTTCGAGTTGCGCGGCCGCTTGATCCCAGGAGAAGGTCCGGCGGGCCTCCTCGTAATCCTTCAGGCACGGCTCACGGCGCAGGGCGCCGCGAGGCTTGGCAATGGGCGACCACTCCATTCGGTCACCTGACTCGACCCGGACCTCCACGCTTGCGGGTTCACTGTAGATGACGCCGCGCGCCGATTCATGCGGAGTTTCCACGGAAATTCGGTGCCATTCACCGAATTAATCCGGTGCCTGGCACCGATTTTCCGCTACGCGGCCCGGGGCGTGATTTCTTCGAGGCGTGCGCCGAGCTTTCGCTTCTGCTCCATCAGGTCGAACGCGGCCTGCAGCCCGAGAAAGAATCCGTCGTGCAGGCCGAAGTACCTGGCGAGCCTGAGATCGGTGTCGGCCGTCACTGCGCGCTTGCCGAGGACGAGCTCGTTGATCCGCCGCGGCGGGACTTTCAGCGCGCGGGCCAGCGCGTTCTGGCTGAGTCCAATCGGCTTCATCAGGTCCTCGAGCAGGATTTCGCCCGGGTGCGGGTTGTGAACCCAGTCCGGATTGCGGCGCTTACGAGTGGTAGTCGACGATTTCGACATCTGTAGGCCCTCGGTCGGTCCAGCGAAAGCAGATCCTCCACTGGTCGGTGATTCTGATGCTGTACTGCCCGGCCCGGTTTCCGTGCAGCGACTCGAGGCGATTGCCGCGAAACACCGAGAGTTCGCCGAGGCGCGCGACCTCGTCAAGCTGACGAAGCCGTCGCATGGCTGTGCCTTGAATCCACGGAGGCAGTCGCCGGCTACGTTCGCCGTTCCAGATTCTCTCGGTCTCGCGGCAACGGAATCCGACGATCACCGGCCGTCCCTCGCCTTATAACGCGCGGCGTCATATGACGCAAGCCGTCATACCGCTATCCGCGCCTGGGCAAGCAGGATCGTCCGACGCTGCCGGGAGCGCGAGCCGTGAATCCGGCGCAAACGAGAAGAAATCCGTTCAGCCGGCCGGTGACGACGCGTGCTCGCGATGTCGACCTTGCCGGAACTCCCGGATGTCGCGCAGCCTGATCCGGAGCTGAGCGGCCTTTAGCGGCGGGACCTTTTCCTGGCCACGGCCTTCGCCCCAGGCTTTTTCGCCGGTACTCGCTTCGCCGGCGCCTTCGCCTTCTTCGGCGGCGGCGCCGACTTTTTCTTCGCCGCCCGCCGGGTCGCCGACTTGGCCACGGCCTTGGAGACCGGCGTCGCAGCAGCCTTGGACGCAGGCTTCGCAACCGACTTCGGCACCGCGCTCTTCATGCGCTTTGCGATCGCCGATCCGAGTTCCGCCGGAGACCGGACCGTCGTCACGCGTGCCGCTTCGAGCGCCGCAAACTTGTCCGCCGCCGTGCCCTTGCCACCCGAGATGACCGCGCCCGCATGACCCATGCGCTTGCCCGGGGGCGCCGTGACGCCCGCGATGTACGCGACGACCGGCTTCGACACTTTCGCGCGAATGAACGCCGCCGCGGCTTCCTCGTCGCTGCCACCAATCTCGCCGACCATGATGATGCCTTCGGTCTGCGGATCGTTCTCGAACAGCTCGAGCACGTCGATGAAGTTCACGCCGCGCACCGGATCGCCACCGATGCCGACGCACGTGCTCTGGCCGAGCCCGTTGTTCGTCGTCTGGAACACCGCCTCGTAGGTGAGCGTGCCCGACCGCGAGACGATGCCGATGCGGCCCTTCTTGTGGATGAAGCCCGGCATGATGCCGATCTTGCACTCGCCCGGCGTGATGACACCCGGGCAGTTGGGACCGACGAGCCGCGACTTCGAATCCTTGATCGCCGCCTTCACCTTGACCATGTCGTTCACCGGGATGCCCTCGGTGAT